>JAHFQQ010000025.1 GCA_023259235.1 Polaromonas sp.
GCGGCAGTCAAACCGGGTCGGGTAGTTGACAAAATTCAGCAGGCCCCCGGGCAGGCCGAGGTCTTTGAGCACCGCATTGCGGATGCGGCGCACCGGCGCCAGGGCCATCAGCCCCTTTTTGACACTCTTGGGAATAAAGCCCAGCAAGGCCGCATTGATGAACAGATTCATTTTTGGCCCATGGGCCGCCCGGCTGAAAATATCGAGCACGTCGCCAACGCGGTAACCGACCGGATCGACCAGGTGAAAACATTTTTTTTCAATGCCGGTTTGATGGCTGATACGGTCAAGGGCGGCCACCACAAAGTCGACCGGAACGATATTGATGCGCCCGCCTTCAAGCCCGACAATCGGCATCCAGGGCGGCAGCAGTTGCCTCATTCGCTGGATCAGCTTGAAAAAGTAGTACGGCCCGTCGATCTTGTCCATCTCGCCAGTACTGCTGTCGCCCACCACCATGGCGGGGCGAAACACCGTCCACGGCACCTTGCATTCATTGCGAACGATTTTTTCGCTCTCGTGCTTGGTCCTGAAGTAAGGGTGATCGTAATTTTCAGCCTCTTCAAACATGTCCTCGCGAAACACGCCTTCATACAGGCCGGCCGCGGCAATCGAGCTGACATGGTGAAAGTGGCCGGCGTCAATGGACTTGGCAAACTCGACGGCGTTGCGCGTGCCTTCAATGTTGACGGCAATCTGGCTCTCCTCGTCGGCACCCAGGTCATAAACCGCTGCCAGGTGATAAAAATGCGTCACCTGGCCCTTGAGTTTTTTGATGTCGCCGCTGCTGACGCCGAGCTTTTTGCCGGTGAGGTCGCCATGCACGGCAACTGCCCGGGCCGCGCTGGCCGGCGTAGTCAGACCCCAGAACTCGCGCAGGGCCGCCACTTTATCGGCGCTTTCCTTGCGCAGCAGGAAATGAACCGTGCTGCCCTTTCGCTCAAGGAGTTTTTTGACCAGGCGCTTGCCGATGAAGCCGGTGGCTCCCGTGACGAAATAGTGCATTGTGTGTTTCTCCGCTGGGCTGGCAATTGAAAGCCTGATTCTTGCCTAAACCGCAGTGCGGCCCATTCAGCAAAAACCCGTGCTTTGGCGTTCGGACTGTACCTTTCAATTGGGCAGCCATACCGGCTTTCTAGAAGCTGGCACCTAAACACGGGCTCGTGAAGGGCTTATATTTTTGGCCATGCGCGGCATGCAGCCTGCGCAAACCTGTCAGTAACCTAAACCCGTCTGGAGTCCATCATGGTCAAAAAACTGCAAAAAATGAGTGCTGACAAAAAAGCATCTCCCCATCTGTCCAGCGCTGTCAAGGAGTCTGCGCAACAAATCTGGCTGGCCGGCCTGGGGGCATTTTCCAAGGCGCAGGAAGAAGGCGGCAAGGTATTCGAGACACTGGTGAAGGAAGGCCTGTCGATCCAGCGCAAGACGCAATCGGCTGCCGAGGAAAAAATCTCCGAAGCCACCAACAAGATGGCCAGCATGGCCACCGACATCCAGTCCAGGGCAGGACATCAGTGGGACAAACTGGAAAACATCTTTGAAGAGCGTGTGGCCAAGGCGCTGAAAAAACTCGGCGTGCCCTCCGCCAGGGACGTGGACACCCTGGCCGCGCGCATTGACGAACTCAACAAGAGCATGCAGAAAATGACCGGCAAGGCGCCTGCCGCCAGGACTGCGGCAAAACCAGCGGCAAAAAAGGCAGCCAGGCCCGCTGCGAAGCGGCCAGCCGCCCGCAAATCCGCCTGAGCCTGCGGCGCGCACCGATTGCGCGCCATGAGTTCTTTAAAGAGGGCCAACTCCGCCTTTCTGGCTGGGGCCACGAAAAGCCTGCCGTGGCGCCTCGCCTGCTGGGTTAGAGTAGCGGTGGGGACATGAAGAACACCATAAGGTAACAGCCATGGCGAAAAAAGCGCCGCGCCGCACTGCAGAGCGTATTCTGGAGGTCACACTTGAGCTATTCAATCGCTTTGGCGAGCCCAATGTCTCCACCACGCTGATCTCTGCCGAACTCAGCATCAGCCCGGGCAACCTCTATTACCACTACCCGGCCAAGGACGAGCTGATCAATTCGCTGTTTGACCGCTATGAAAAAGCACTGACCGAACTGCTCAACGCCAGCGACGGCGTGCGCAACGTCGAAGATGCCTGGTTTTTCATGCACACGCTGTTCGAGCTGATCTGGCAATATCGCTTCCTGTACCGCGACCTGAACGACCTGTTGAGCAAAAACCGCCGGCTGGAAACGCACTTCCAGTCGGTGCTCAAAAACAAGACCCGCGCCGTCAAAACCCTGCTCGATGGCATGAGCCGTGCCGGTGCCGTGACGATTGACTCGCGCGAAGTGGAGGCCACTGCCACCAGCATGGTGGTGGTGCTCACCTATTGGCTGAGTTTTGAATACGTGCGTGACCCACGCAACGCACTGGAACCCGGCAACGCACAGGCCGCGCTGCTGCGGGGCGCGCACCACGTCCTCAATTTGCTGATCCCCTACCTCGAAAAAGGCCAGCGGGCGCATTTGCAGACGCTGGTGGCGGCCTACAGCAACCCGGCAACACTCCCGGCCTGAACCGGGCCGGGCCCCGCATAATCGGTACCAGTCATTTGTAAAAACGGTTTGAGGAAACAACAACATGGCCAAATGGACTGCTTTCCCCCACCCCGGCGACTATGCCTTTGATGCCGCCAGCCTGAAAAAGAACTGGGCCCGCCTGCACCAGGGCGACTGCGAACCGCTTCCCCGGGACGCTGCCGTGCTGCAGGCCTGGGTGCTGTTTCACAACGGCGAATTCCAGAAGGCGGCCGAAGCTGGCATCAAGGCCGGTGGTGACGGCATCACGGTAGCGAACAAGGCCACCGGCATTTATGCCAACTACCTTGAAAGCAGGGAAAAATCCAAACTCGATCTTTTCATGGACGTTGCCGGGCGCGCCGAGGCGCAGCAGGCGGCGGACCCCAAAAACGCCAACGCATGGTACTGGCAGGCTTATGCGCTCGGGCGCTACAGCCAGGGCATCAGCGTCGCCAAGGCGCTGGCGCAGGGCCTGGGCACCAAGGTGAAAAAGGCGCTGGAGCAAACGATCCGGCTGCAGCCAAAGCATGCCGATGCGCATATCGCGCTGGCCGCCTTCCATGCCGAAGTGATTGACAAGGTCGGTGCGCTGATTGGCGGCATGACCTACGGCGCGAAAAAGGACGCAGGCCTGGCGCTGTTCAGGGACGCCTTGAAGCTGAACCCCAGCTCCGCAATAGCCATGATCGAATACGCCAACGGCATGGTCATGCTCGAAGGCGACAAGAGAATGAAGGAAGCCACCAAACTCTACGAACAGGCGGCCGCCAGCAAGCCACTCGATGCGATGGAGCGGCTGGATGTGGACATGGCCAAGGCCGAACTGGAAGACTGAGTTTTGTCAGGGCAATCCATTCACTATTATTTTGATAGCTATATACGTACTATCCATGTGGGATAGCCGCCTGTTTGACCATTAGCTTCTCATGGTTTCAGCGCCTTCCCCCGCCGCCTTGCCTGCCGTCTCGCCGCGCGCGCTGCAGCTGGTCCAGTCGCTGGTGCGGATGGACACGGTCAGCCACCATTCAAATCTGGAACTGATTTATTTTGTGCGCGATGAGCTTGCGTGCCGCGGCGTGACCAGCCGCATCACCACCAGCGCCGACGGCACCAAGGCCAACCTGTTTGCCACGCTGGGCGAAGGCAAGCCGGCCGGCCTCATTCTTTCAGGCCACACCGACACCGTACCCTGGGACGGCCAGGACTGGACGCTGGAGCCGCTGTCAGCCACCGTGAAGGATGGCAGGCTCTATGGCCGCGGCAGTTGCGACATGAAAGGTTTCATCGGCATGGCGCTGGCCCACGCCGATGATTTTTTGAGGAGCAGCGCTCCGTTTGCGATGCATCTGGCGCTGAGCCATGACGAAGAAACCGGCTGCATCGGCGTGCGGGAGCTGATCGCCGACATGAAGGACGCCGGCATTGCACCGCTGGCCTGTATTGTCGGCGAGCCCACCGGCATGGTGCCAGCCACGGCGCACAAGGGCGTGTACCGCTACAAGTGCTGCGTGCGCGGCAAGGAGGCGCATTCCTCGCTCACACCGCAATCGGTCAACGCGATTGAAATGGCGGCGCGCGTGGTCTGCAAACTGCGTGACATGGCCGAGCGGTTTGAGGCCAACGAGCCGCGCTGCGAAGGCTTTGACGTGCCTTTCAGCACGGCCAGCGTCGGCCAGTTCCACGGCGGCACGGCCGACAACGTGGTGCCGCGCGATGCCTGGTTCCGCTATGAATTTCGCAACCTGCCCACCGCTGATGTGACTTCCATGCAAAACGAGCTGCTCGCCTTTGCGCAGGGTTTGCAGCCTGCCATGAAAAAAATTACGCCGAAGGCTGGCTTTCGCTTTGAAACGATTTGTGAAGTGCCTGCCTTCCTGGGTTCGCCCAATGACGCCGTGACGCGGCTGGCGCAGCGCCTGGCGGGAACCGACCAGACCACGCTGGTGGCCTTTGGCACCGAGGCAGGGTTGTTCAAGATTGCGGGCATAGCCACCGTGGTCTGCGGCCCCGGCAGCATCGAGCAGGCGCACCAGCCGGACGAATTTGTCAGCCTGGAACAACTGGCGAGCTGCGAAGCTTTCATGCACGCTCTGGCGGCAACGAAACAGATCGGCTGATACTGGCACAGATTGCCTGATACCTCGCCGTCGAACAAATGCGAATTTTTCAGCAAGCAACTGCCATGAGCCGGGCCACTCGCGTGACATTGGCAAGAGTTGGCGCAGCGTTGACGGCAGGCGTGGCGATGCTGCTTGTCTCGGGCTGCGCTGATCTGGGCTACTACTGGCAATCGGTCAGCGGCCAGATGCAAATCATGAGCGCCGCCCGGCCGGTGGACGACTGGCTGGCCGATGCACGCACCCCGGCGCAACTGAAAACCCGGCTGGCGCTGGCGCGGCGCATCCGCACCTTTGCCGTCACTGAACTAAAGCTGCCCGACAACGCCAGCTATCGCCGCTACGCCGACTTGCAGCGCAAGGCCGCAGTCTGGAACGTGGCGGCGGCGCCCGAGTTTTCGCTGACGCTCAAGACCTGGTGTTTTCCGGTGGCGGGCTGCGTTGGCTACCGCGGCTACTTCAATGAGGCGGCGGCGCACGCCGAGGCGCAGCAGCTCAAGGCGCAGGGCCTGGAGGTCATCGTTTATGGCGTGCCGGCCTATTCCACCCTGGGCTGGATGAACTGGGCCGGCGGCGACCCGCTGCTGAGCACCTTTATCGCCTACCCCGAGGGTGAACTGGCGCGCCTGATCTTTCATGAACTGGCGCACCAGGTGGTGTATGCCAAAGACGACACGATGTTCAACGAGTCATTTGCCACAGCCGTGGAACGACTGGGCAGCCAGCGCTGGCTGGCCAGTCAGGCGGGCAGCGAAGCCCGCAAGGCCTATGCCGTGTTTGACGGGCGGCGCCAGCAGTTCCGGACACTGACGCTCGCCACACGCCGGAAGCTGGCTGAAATTTATAAGGAAAATAAGGCTTTAGCCCCCGACAAACAGGCGCAGCTAGCTAGTAAAATAATAGCACTTCAAGACTTTCGCGAGCGCTACGCGCAACTCAAGGCCGACTGGGGTGGCTATGCCGGTTATGACTCCTGGGTGGCACAAGCCAACAATGCCGCGTTTGGCGCGCAGGCCGCCTATGATGAACTGGCGCCCGGATTTGAGGCGCTGTTCGAGCGCAAAGGGCGCAACTGGCAGCAATTCTATGATGCCGTGAAACAACTGGCGGCGCTTTCCAAAGACGAACGGCGCCAGGCGCTGAAAACAGACCTCGCAACGGAGACACCGAATGGCTGACATCCAGATTCAACGCACGCACGGCCTTGGCCTGCCCCGGGCACGCAAAATCGCTTTCAAATGGGCCGAGCAGGTCGAAGAAGAGTTCGACATGGCCTGCACCTACGAGGAAGGCGAGACCGAAGACCTGGTCAGTTTCAGCCGCTCCGGGGTCACCGGCACGCTGACGGTCACGATGGAACACTTTGAACTGAACGCCAGACTGGGCTTTCTGCTTGGCGCCTTCAAGGAAAAAATCGAGGGCGAGATTGTCAGGAACCTGGATGCGCTGATCGCAAAAAAGCCGGCGGCCAAAACATCCGCCAGCCCAAAGCCCACGGCACAAGGGAAAGCCGCGGGCCGGTGATTCCATGAACAATGCGCCTGATCCGGTTTCCGGTCCGGTCGGCCCGCTGGCCGGCCTGAAAGTATTGGAACTCGGCCAGTTGATCGCCGGGCCGTTTGCCGCGAAAACCCTGGCCGACTTCGGTGCCGAAGTCATCAAGATCGAGCCGCCTGGCGCGGGCGATCCGCTGCGCAAATGGCGCTTGCTCAAGGAAGGCACCTCGGTCTGGTGGCAGGTGCAGTCGCGCAACAAGCGCTCGGTGGCGCTCGATTTGCGGCAGCCCGAAGCGCAGGAGATTGTGCGCAAGCTGGCGCGTGAAGCCGACGTACTGATTGAAAACTTCCGCCCTGGCGCGATGGAAGACTGGGGCCTGGGGCCCGACGCGCTGCGCGCGGCCAATCCGCGCCTGATCATGCTGCGCATCAGCGGCTACGGGCAAACCGGACCTTACCGCGACCGGCCGGGTTTTGGCGTGGTGGCCGAAGCCATGAGCGGACTGCGCCATCTGACGGGCGAGCCGGGACGCGTGCCGGTACGGGTGGGCGTGAGCATTGGCGACACGCTGGCCGCGCTGCACGGCGTGATTGGCGTCCTGATGGCGCTGCACCACCGCAACCAGCATGGTGCAGGCCAGGTGATCGACGTGGCCCTGTACGAAGCGGTGTTCAACTGCATGGAAAGCCTGCTGCCCGAATACAGCGCCTTTGGCGCGGTGCGCGGCCCGGCCGGCAGCGCCCTGCCCGGCATTGCGCCGAGCAATGCCTACCGCTGCAAAGATGGTTACGCACTGATTGCCGGCAACGGCGACAGCATCTTCAAGCGCCTGATGACGGCCATTGGCCGCCTTGACCTTGCAAACGATCCGGCGCTGGCCAACAACACGGGCCGGGTGGCGCGGGTGGCCGAGATCGACCAGGCGATCGGGCAGTGGGCCGGTAACCTGACCGTAGCCGAGGCACTGGCAGCGCTCGAATGCGCCGCAGTGCCAGCCGGAAAAATTTACACCATTGCCGACATTGCCGGCGACCCGCACTACCAGGCGCGCAGCATGCTTGAGCAGATTCGCATGACCGACGGCACCGCGCTGGCCGTGCCGGGTTTTGTGCCCAAGCTGTCGGCCACGCCAGGCGGCTACCGGCGCAACGCGCCCACCGTGGGCCAGGACACCGACGCCGTGTTGCGCGAGCTGGGGCTGTCAGAAGCGCAAATTGCCGGGCTGCGCCAGCGCGGCGTGGTGGCGTGATTTCCTCTGCCTTGCCGCCGTCCTGAGGAACAGACAGCACACGAACGGTCAGCCCAGTTCGGCAATCAGGTCAATGTATTGCTGCATGGCATCGTCGGAGGACGTGCCCTTGAGCTGGTTCCAGGCATCCCATTTGGCTCTGGCCACCATGTCGCCAAACCCCGGCTTTTTCTCGGCGTTGTCACCTACGCTGCCCTGCTTGTACAGGGCATAAATTTTCAGCAGCGTCGCGTTGTCGGGGCGTTCACTCAGGTTTTTCGAAGCCAGCATGGCTTTGTCGAAAGCGGCCTTCAGGTCTGACATAGAGGTACTCCGTGATTCTGGAAAGGGGCCGCCAAAGGGCTTCCCCGGGTAACTGCCGGGTATCTTAGCCGCAGCGTTACCGGCAAAATAGGGAAGCTGCCCCAGTCGGGGTGAGTTTGCGGATCCAGAATTTTGGAGTATTCATGGTCACACGCGTTACGGCCCAGTCCACTGGGGAAAAAGTCGTCCGGAAGGTGGCGGAAAATATTCAGAAAAGCTTGACACGCGCAGTTTCGGGCAGCCTGGGGTTGTCGGGCGAGCGCATGAGCCGGGTCGATACCGCCTGGCTGCGCATGGACAACGACACCAACCTGATGCAAATCCTGGGCGTGTGGCAGTTGACGCCGGGCGTGAAGTATGCGGCGGTGCGCCAGCGCATTGAAAACACATTGGCCAGATACGACCGCTTCCGCCAGCGCGCGGTGGAAGACGCGACGGGCGCCACCTGGCTATTTGACGACGATTTTGACCTGGCGAACCATGTGCTTCTGGAAAAGTTGCCCAGGTCAGCCAGGGGCCACGAAGAGCGCGCCCTGCAGGAGCGCGTGGCTGAACTGGCCTCCCAGCGGCTGGACCGCGGGCGTCCGCTCTGGCAATTCCACCTGATCGAGGATTACACCGACCCCGATGGCGTGCGGGGAAGCGCCATGATCCTGCGCATCCACCATTGCATCGCCGACGGCATCGCGCTGATTTCGGTAGTCATGGCGATGGTTGACGGCGGCGCGCCGCCGCCCGCGCCAGGCAGGCAGGACGCTGCGGCCCATGGCGCGCAGGATTGGATGGTCGACACCCTGCTCAAGCCCTTCACCCATCTGACGGTGAAGGCGCTGGGCGCGATGGGTGACGGCGCGGCGCGCTCACTGGACCTGCTGGGGAATCCCGCCAAAGGCCTGGAACAGGGTCTCGAACAGGGCATGAAGGGTTCGCTGGACATGGCCAAAGTGATGGTCCAGGCGATCACGGACAGCGCCGCGCTGGCCCTGATGCCCGATGACTCCAGGACCCGGCTGAAGGGCAAATCCAGCGGCGTGAAAAAAGTGGCGTGGTGTCAGCCGATCCCGCTGGAAGACGTGAAGGCGGTCGGCAAGGCGCTCAACTGCTCGCTTAACGATGTGCTGCTCAGTTGCGCGGCCGGAGCCATCGGCGAATATCTGAAGTCGCTTGGCGATACGATGGCCGACCAGGAGATTCGCGCCATGGTGCCCGTCAACCTGCGCCCCAGGGAGCAGGTTCCGACACTCGGCAACCACTTTGGCCTGGCACCCCTGGTGCTGCCCCTCGGCCTGGACAATCCTGTCGCGCGGGTTTACGAGGTGCGCCGCCGCATGCTGGCACTCAAAGGCAGCTACCAGCCGCTGCTGGCGTTCGGCCTGCTGGCCGTGGCCGGCCTGCTGATCAAGCCGGCGCAGGACATGCTGCTCAATTTCTTCTCGAAGAAAACCACCGCCGTGATGACCAACGTCCCGGGTCCGCGCGAAAAACTCAGATTTTGCGGCGCCACGCTGGCGCACAGCATGTTCTGGGTTCCGCAGTCGGGCAATGTGGGGCTGGGCGTGTCGATTCTCAGCTATGGCGGCGGCGTGCAGTTTGGCGTCATCACCGACAGCGCCATCTGCCCGGACCCACAGCGCATCATTGACGAGTTCGAGCCCGAGTTCGCCAAGCTGGCGATCATCACGCTGATGCTGCCGTGGGGCGAGTAGGCGTCTGCCTGCCTGGTGAAAATACCAATGCCTTCACTCCCAAAGCCAAATGAAGCATCCGCGCTAAACTGCAAAGCGGCGGGCGGCAATTTCCAGCAGGCCGTCAAAAATCAGGCTGTCAACCAGCTCGAATTTGACCGACAGGCTGGGCGCCATCTTCCAGCCGGCGCCGCCCGTCATGATGCACTCTGGTACCTCGCCACAATGGTGCGTGAGGTTTTCCATCATGCGCTGCACCGCGCCGGCAATGGCAAACGTTCCCCCACTGGTCAGCGCATCGCTGGTGTTGGTGGGGAAATCGCGCACATCGCCGGTTGGCACATGCAGGCCGGCGGTGCCCGATTCAAGCGCGCGCAGCATGATGCCGTGGCCCGGCAAAATGATGCCCCCGAGAAATTTCCCGGAGGCGTCGATGGCGTCCACCGTCACCGCCGTGCCCACCATGACCACCACGCAAGGCTTGCGAATGCCGTGCGCCAGCAGCCGGTGGTAGGCGCCAATCATGGCGACCCAGCGGTCGGCTCCGAGGCGCGCGGGGTGGTCATAGCCGTTGCTCAAACCGGCTTCGCGCAAACTTGACACCACCCAGCTCGGAGCTGCGTCCCAGTGTTCCATCTGCTCGACTACCCGGCGCTTGATGGCGTCGCTGGCCACGATACAGCCGAGCATCTGCGTCGGCGGGGAGGTGGCATTCCATTCGCCCTCGGCAAGCCTGTCAATATTTTCCAGAAATACTGCGCCCTGGGCCAGCAGCTTGGCCCCTGCTGCCGGCGCGTCATACTGGGCCCATTTCAGGCGGGTGTTACCCACATCAAGCGCTAGAAAAGTCATTGGACTGGATTATGAACAGATTTTGTAACTACTCAGGCAGGACTGGAAGTTAGTCTTCGCGGGTGGGCTGCTTAGTTGCCAGATTTTTTGGGGTCAGATCAGGCCAAACCAGCAAGCGCGCTGGATGGCCGCCAGCTTGTTGTCAACCTTGAGTTTGCTCATGGCATTGGACAAGTGAAAGTTCACTGTGCGCTCGCTGCAAAGCAGGGCCGCACCGCTCTCGCGTGCCGTCTGGCCCTGAAAAGCCAGCTTCAGGCATTCGAGTTCACGCGGGCTCAGGGGGTTGCGTGCGTCGGCAAGTGCCCGTTTCAGCAATGGCCAGATATTGAGCGCCGACCAGGCCAGCGCCGCTGCCTCGCTGCGGTCATGCCACTGGCGCGGGCTGAAAAGATAACATTCAAAGGCGCGCCCTGCTGTTAACGGAAACGCGATGCGCACGACGCTCTGGTGGCCGTGGGCCAGCCAGAGCCTGCGCCAGCGCCCCTGATTTTCGAAGGCCGACTTTGAAATGTCCTGCCAGGCGACCAGGGGCGCATCGGAATCGCGCCACAGTGCGCCAAAATCCCGGCTTTCGGCCAGCGCTTGTGCGGCATCGAGCAGACGCGGCGGGTGCAGGGCCAGCACCAGCCGGTCGTCGTGGCCGGCAAAAGGATCAGGACCCAGCACCAACAGGGCTTCGACCGAAAATTCGCGCAGGGCGCAAAGCCAGTCGCTGATCACCCCGTCCAGACTCACACTGTCAAAGTTGGCAGGGTCCGGCATTAGAGTGACCGAAAGGGAACAAGCACAATACAGTCAAATGTCATATGCATCGTCACACAGGGTTCAGGTTACGCCGAAGAGGCCTTCAAGTTGAGGCGCAGCCACTTCCATTCCCGGATGCTGCAGAACCCCGTGCTTCAATGGTTGCACAAGGAGTTAATGCTTGCACCGCTGGAGCCCATTTTGCATCCATCGCCATGGCGCCTGTTGTGGCTGGGGCTATCCATTTTTTTGGGCAATGCCCTGTTTGCCTGGATTTGGTCGGCTTGGCTGCCACAACCCTACGAAAATCTCCTGCTGCGCGTCCTGGCCAGCCTGCTCGGCTGCAGCCTGATGACGCGCCAGGTCAACCATGACCCCGGCAGACCCATGACACAGGTGGTCTTTAGCTTGGTGTTCTGGCTGGAATTGCCGGTTCTGTTCACCTGGATGTACCTAGGCAACAGCGGCAGCGCGGTATGGCTGGCCACTATGGCTGCGATGGTGCTGATTTACTACCACGTCACCGACTGGCGGCTGGCGACTCTGGGGACTATTACGGGAATGCTGCTGGCCTGGGGCCTGTTTCAGTTTTTCGGGCCCGCCGTCCCGCCGGTCGCGCAGAGCCAGCACGCCGTCCATGCAGTTGTGTTTACGTTTGCGTGGTCAGTGGCATTCATGCTGAACCTGTCGTCCGCCAATCTGAGACGGGAACGTCTGGGTAGCACCCTGGCAACGATGGGCATCATGGCGCATGAGCTGCGCACGCCGCTTTCCACGGTGGCGCTGATTGGCGACGCGATCGAACTTGAAGTACAGCGTCAACCTGACCAGCCCCACGCGCCGCAACTGGCCAGACTGGCGCAGCGTCTGCATACGCTGGTTCGCAACATGAACCACCAGATCGACATGCAGATCGCCAATGCGAAGCTGCTGCAACTGCCGCACCATACCGGGCGGGTCTCGGCAGCCCGGCTGGTCAACGATGTAGTGGCAGCCTATCCCTTTTCTTCGAGCCGCCAGCGCGAGTGCGTGCAGGTGCTGGTACAGCATGACTTCATCTTCCAGGGTTCCGCGACCCAGTTTTCACAGGTATTGGACAACCTGATCAAGAACGCGTTGCATTCATTGATGGCGGCGGACTCCCGTTACCCCAGGGGCGCACTGCGCATCGAGGTAGGCCGCATGCGCAAGCGCGGCCGCATCGTCGTGGCGGACGAGGGCATGGGAATCGGCGCCGCGTTGCTGCCGCAGATTTTCAAGCCATTTTTCTCCAGCAACCGCAGCACCGGGCACGGCCTGGGCCTGGCTTTTTGCCAGCAAGTGGTGCAAAGCGCCGGCGGCAGCATTCATGTGAAATCGACATATGCCGTCGGAGCCGTTTTTACGATTGAGCTGCCCATATCCAGCTCCTGAATACCACCTGCAATTCATTTTTTCGACAAACTTGATCCCAGAATGAAGGATTTCCGCACCATGCCTCTTGCACTCTATCGCCGCCCGGGCGGCGTGATTTTTCTCGATGACGACCGGGACTACCTGGAAATGCTGGGCGAGGTCATGCCGCCTGACTGGTATGCCCGGCTATTCCTGCGCCCGGCGGCCTGCATCGAACTGCTTCTGCAGGAACCACCGCGCCGGGAGGCCGACGCCTGGGCCCAGCAGGAAATCATCAATCGGTGGCGCGAAGGGGCCGCCCTGATCCCGCAAATCCTGCGCTATTGGCGCGAAGACGGCACGGCGCGCTTTGCCCTGACCCGGGTCTGCGTGGTGGACTACTCGATGCCGGCCATGAGCGGGCTGCGGGTATTGAGCGAATTGTCCGACTGGTCGGGATCGCGCATTTTGCTCACCGGCCGTGCCGACGAACAGCTCGCCGTATCGGCCTTCAATCGCGGGTTGATCGAACAGTTCATTCCCAAGCAGTCCACCGACATTCGGCTGCGCCTGAGCGACGCGATCCAGAGCATGCGGCAACTTCCCGACGCACGCCATGAGCAGATCTGGCGCGCCACGCTGTCACAGACGCAGCATGCGCTGCTGCGCGACCCGGCGATCGCGCAGGCGCTTGAAAACCTGATCCTGCGCCAGGGCTGGATCGAGCACGTGGTGATCGGCGCGCCTTTCGGTGTGCTCGCGCTGGACCCCAAGGGCGGCGTGAGCTGGCTGCAGCTTGAACCTGCGGGAAACCTGCCGGAGCTCGCCGACATGGCCGCTTCACAAGGCTGGGATGCAGCCACGGTGCAGGACATTCGCGCCGGGAAAAAACTCATTGATTTGGAGTTGCAACTGGCACTGGGCCTCCGGAACAAGGCGCAGCCACGTCAGGCGTACGCCCTGGTGGAGAACCCGGCACGCCTGTACACAGCCCTGTTTACGGTCCATGACGACCACAGCCCGGGATTCATGCGCAGCTACGAGCGTTTTATCGCAACCCATGGCGAAAGAAAATTGCAGGACTAATCACGCTGCGCGGCGCGGGCGCGCCGCGCAATCGGCCAGTCCCAGGGTTTGACGAGGGGTGCAATCTCGCGCGCCGCCGCCGCCACATGGTCCAGCTCCGAATCCGTCAGGCCGGCATTGAGCGTGAGCCGCATCATGGCGCGCTTGCTGCTGGTGGCCGGTGCGCAGAACATGGCCGAAAACACATCGCGCTCCTCCAGCCGGTCTCGCAGCACCATGGTGTCCGACTCCATGCCGACCTCCAGCGCGATGATCTGCTGGCTGCCCTGGTGGACTGGATAACCGAGGTCGCTCAAGGCGCCGCGCAGACGCCGGCTGTGCGCATGCAGGCGCGCCCTGGCCGCGTCGCTCTGGCGAACGACCTCCAGCGTGGCGGCCAGGCCGGCAATCTCGTGCGGCAGCAGGCTCGAGCTGAAGATATTGGGAAAGCTTGAGCAGAGAATGTAGTAGCGCATGTGCGCCGGGGCCGTGAAAAAGCCGGCACGACCGGCAAACGCCTTGGCCAGGCTGGCGGTGATGAAATGCACCCGCTCCTGCAGACCCAGCGCCGCGCACAGGCCCGCGCCCTGCGGGCCGTGCGTGCCCAGCGAGTGGGATTCATCGACCAGCATCATGCAGCCGTGCTGCTCGGCCACATCAACCATTTCCACCAGCGGGCATAGCGCGCCCGTGGTGCTATAGACCGAATCGACCACCACAATGCCAGGCCCGTTGCTGGCAATCACGCGCGCAAGGTGCGCCGGGTCGTTATGCCGGAAACCATACGCTGGCGCGCGCGCCGCATGCGCCCCTTCCCAGAGCGAGGCATGGGCCAGCGCGTCCAGATAGACCGGGGTTTGCGCATCGGCAATGGCCTGCAGCAACCCGACGTTGGCCGCATAGCCTGACTGGCAGAGGAACCCCTCGTCCTTGCCAAGCCAGCCTGCCAGCGCCACCTCGAGCGCGCGCGCCGGATGCTGGCTGAGGTGAAACACGCCGGACTGGACCACAAACTCCTGCTGTTTGCGCAGGGCATCCACCTGGGCCTGAGCAATCTGCGGGTGCCCTGAGACACTGAGGTAGTCGTTGCCGTCGAGCCGGATCGCGTTGGGGCCGGGTGGAACGCCATGCAGCATAAACTTTCCACCCCACTGCTGATCCCAACGCGGCGTGAAGTCGCGTGCGATGCGCCGGGTCAATTGCGTGCCGAGGGCCGGATTGCGAAAGATCCGGCCAGGCTGCGGGGAGGTTTGTTCAAGGACTTGCATAAGTTTGTTCCGTGGCTAAAAACAAACTTATTGAAAGCTTTTTCACAAATTTATACGGCTGAACCCCTGTCAGGAATGACAGGGGCTGAAGACCTTTCCCGTCTGATAGGGGCTAGCCCGCGTCAAATATTGGAACTTTCACACTCGTCTCTTCGTCACCGAGCCTTACCCTTGCTTCCAGGGCAGCCCCCAGAAGCGCCAGCCACCCCGATGGCCGCGCTGGCCCTCTTCGTTGGCATCGCCTTCAAACCCTTCGAGAATGTTGTAGGCCTCGATTCCCAGTTCAGTGGCGCGCCTGGCCGCCGCCGCCGAGCGCACACCGCTGCGGCACAGCATCACCGCTTTTTTACCCGGCGGCACCGCGCTCTTCATGCCTTCATCGAAGCCAGGGTTGATCACCATGCCGGGCCACTGTTTCCAGGCCAGCGCAATGGCACCCGGCACATAGCCGACCCATTCGCGTTCGGCGTCAGTGCGCACGTCCACCAGCACCGCCTCGCCCGACTGCAGCCAGTCAAAGGCGAGCAGCGGCTGGATATCGCCAGCGTAGCCCGACGCGGGCTGGACCTGAAGCGAAGCGATGGCATTCGGTGGGGCGGTGGTTTTCATGGCAGGGTCGGTCGTGTTTTCAAGTTGGGAAATGCGTGCTTGCAGCGCCGATACATGGACTGGCATGGCTAAAAGTGTATTCTTTCACCGCCCGCCATGCGCGCGGCGGGGCGACATGCAAGAATCAGGCAACCCTCGATTCGCTGCCGGAGCCCCTGATGCCCTCGACCCCCGCCGAAAAACCTCTTTCACCGGTTACCCCTCTCGACAAGGCCGAACTCAAGGCGCTGGCCGAGTTGCTGGCCCGCTGGCAGCCACCGCAAATCGGCGCCCTTCAGGACCGCGACAGAAAGAACAGGAAACGCAACGCTTGCACGCTGGCTGACTTCGACCCTGACGCCAAGCCGTTTTCCAGCGGCGACAAAGGGCGCGACAAGGCGGAGGTCGAAGCTCTGGCCATGGAGCTCGATGAGCTGCAAAACCTGTTTTACGCGGATAAACGCTACAAGCTGCTGGTTATCTTGCAGGGCACGGACACCGCCGGCAAGGACGGCACGCTACGCGGCGTCTTCGGCCGCATCAGCCCTCTTGGAGTTCGCACGGTGGGATGGAAAGCCCCGCTCGAGGACGAGCGCGCACACGACTTCCTGTGGCGCATTCACCAGGTGGTGCCCGGCGCGGGCGAACTGATGATCTTTAACCGCAGTCATTACGAAGACGTGCTGGTTCCGCCCGTCAATGGCTGGATCACGCCGGCGCAGACGGCACAGCGCTATCAGCAGATCAATGACTTCGAGCGCCTGCTCAGCGAGACCGGCACGGTGATCCTGAAGTTCATGCTCCACATCAGCCTGGATGAACAACGCGAGCGGCTGCAAAACCGGCTGGATGACCCGACCAAGCGCTGGAAATTCAGCATGGACGATCTGGAGGTGCGCAAGCGGTGGCCACAGTATCAAAAAGCCTACGAAGACCTGCTGAACACCACCAGCACGCGCTGGGCACCCTGGACCGTGGTGCCCGCCAACTCCAAGACCCACCGCGACCTGATGATTGCCAGAATAGTGCGCAGCACGCTGCGGCAGCTCGATCTGCATTACCCACCCGGAGACCCTGCGCTCAAGGGCGTCAAGATCACCTGACGGGCAAACAGGCGCAGCAGTGAGGCCTCAGTTCCCGCCGCCCAGGTAGGCCGCTTTCACAGCCGGGTCGTCGCGCAGGCTAAATTCGGTGCAGGCGTTGGCTAACGCGACAACGCCACTTTGGCTCTTGCAAGTCATGGGTGAACGTGTAATCTATCGACTTGCCGGTATCTTGCATGAGTGCTTTCAGGAAATTGACAGGAAAGGGCGTCAAACGGCAATGAATTTTCCCAATCTCCGAAAAAAATATTTCACGCCGACCGGCATGGGGCCCGAGACCCCGAAAATCCAAGGGTTAACCCGGCGCTGGAGCCATCAAGAAAGCAGAGTTGCTTTGCCTGAATAGCAAGAATCTTGTCCCGTCATTAGTTGACGTTTACGTAAACGTAATATCATGCTGCTCTGGCATCGCGTCGGTGCCCATTGCCACAGCCGAGAAAAACCATGACCGATCTGTCCGCAGAGTACAAGGCGCTCGCCAATTACCGGCCCACCCACAAGGTACGCTTCATCACCGCGGCCAGCCTGTTCGACGGGCACGATGCCGCCATCAACATCATGCGGCGCATTTTGCAAAGCATGGGTGCCGAGGTGATTCACCTGGGCCACAACCGCAGCGTCGACGAGGTGGTGACGGCCGCGCTGCAGGAAGACGCACAGGGCATCGCCATCAGTTCCTACCAGGGCGGGCACGTCGAGTACTTCAAGTACATGGTGGACCTGCTCAAGAGCCGCGGCGGCGAGCACATCCAGGTGTTCGGCGGCGGCGGTGGCGTGATCGTGCCGCCGGAAATCCGCGAGCTGCAGGCTTACGGCGTGGCGCGCATCTACAGCCCCGAAGATGGCCAAAAAATGGGGCTGGCCGGAATGATTGGCGAGATGGTGATGCGCTGCGACAAGGACCTGACCGGCTTCGCACCCAAAGACCTCGCTGCCATAGAAGGCCATGGCGAAATGAACTGGCGCGCGCTGGCGCAACTCATCACCGCGCTTGAAAACAACAAGGCCGACAAGGCGCTGGTCCAGGCCATGCGGGCGCAGGCTGCTACAAAAAAAATCCCTGTCCTGGGCATCACCGGAACCGGCGGCGCGGGCAAGTCCTCGCTCACCGACGAGTTGATCCGGCGCCTGCGGCTTGACCAGGGCGACCGGTTGCGCATTGCTCTCGTCAGCATCGACCCGTCACGCCGCAAGAGCGGCGGCGCGCTGCTGGGCGACCGCATCCGCATGAATGCGATTAGCCCCTGGGGTTCACAAGCCCCCACGCTTGCCGCTTTGCGCGCTGCCCTGCCCCCCGGAGGGGCTAATCTTCCTCCGAAGGGCCTGTCGAAAAATTCCAAGCCCTCAAGCAGCGACAGTGGCCAGAGAGTGTTCATGCGCTCTTTGGCCACGCGCGACTTCGGCAGCGAAATTTCAGCGGCGCTGCCCGATGTTCTGGCAGCCTGCAAATGCGCGGGCTTTGACCTGATCATCGTGGAGACCTCCGGCATTGGCCAGGGCGACGCCGCCATCGTGCCGCTGGTGGATATTCCGATGTACGTCATGACGCCTGAATTCGGTGCTGCCAGCCAGCTGGAAAAAATCGACATGCTGGACTTTGCCGAGTTCGTTGCCATCAACAAGTTTGACCGCAAGGGCTCGCTCGACGCGCTGCGCGATGTCTCCAAGCAGGTGCAGCGCAACCGGGAGGCCTGGGGCACAGCGCCCGGCCAGATGCCGGTGTTTGGCACGATGGCCGCTCGCTTCAACGACGATGGCGTCACGGCGCTGTACCAGGCGCTAAAACCTCGCCTGACGGCGCTCGGCTTGCCGCTGTCCGGCGGTTCCCTGCCGGTGATCGCGGTGCGCCACAGCACCAATGAGACGCCGGTGGTGCCGGCCGCGCGTACGCGCTACCTGGCCGAAATTGCCGACACCGTGCGCGCCTATAAGAAAATGGCGCGGGCGCAGGCCAGCCTGGCGCGCGAGATTCAGCAGTTGCATGAAACCGCCCGCATGCTGCAAGACGACGACGCGACCCGCGACGGCGCAAAGAGCACCGTCCTGCGCCTGGCACAGGAACGCCTGCAGCTGCAGGATCAGGCCGCCAAAAAGCTGCTGGCCCAGTGGCCGGCCATGCAAAAGGCCTACGCCGGAGACGAATACGTGGTGAAAATCCGCGACCGGGAAATCCGCACGGCACTGACCACCAAATCGCTCTCGGGCACCACCATCCGCAAAGTGGCGCTGCCGCAATACGTCGACCATGGCGAGATCCTCAAGTGGCTGATTCTGGACAATGTTCCGGGCAGCTACCCCTACACCGCCGGCACCTTCGCCTTCAAGCGCGAGGGCGAAGACCCGACCCGCATGTTTGCCGGCGAAGGCGATGCCTTTCGCACCAACACACGCTTCAAGTTGCTCAGTGA
>JAHFQQ010000268.1 GCA_023259235.1 Polaromonas sp.
TTATAGGGTCTATCAACCCCTGCTTTATCCGTGACAGTGGCGTCGATGGTTGCGCCCACGATCCAGTTGCGCCACCTTGAGGCACGACTGTTTGCGGTGCCTGTGCGCTGCTGGCCTGAGCTGACAAGAGCTTGTCAATATAGTCCATCCCCGCCGTGCTGGGTGCATTGGGTGCCATGCCGCTTAACGAGAGGCGCGTCGGGCCAGTTGCGGTTTGACCGCTGGCCGCCTGAGCCGCCAGCAGCGAGTCAATGTTGTCCATCCCCGCTGTGCTGGGTGCATTGGGTGTTGCGTCAAGGTAATCAGACATAAAAATTCTCCAGCGCATCACTGCGTTAAGTTGATAAAAGTTAAAGAATCATTGCGACTGTGGGTGCGTTGGTATGGAATGGTCAAGGCACCTCCTGTATCAAACCATTGGAAGAACAGTCTCCAAACAACAACGCCACGCTTTTTTCTTTGCGGGGCGTTTCTGCGGTAGCCCTTTCTTTCAATTCCTGCTCTGTCTCGTTTGGCTTTCGGTGCCAATGGTTATCGTGACTGTCGTAAATGTGGACAAGCTCTTTACCCACTTCGCCCATTCCGACAAGGATGACAAATACAACCATATCCATTGGGGGGCTGGCCTCCTCCAGCGCCGTAATTCGCTTTTCAAGGTTTTGCATTTTGTTTTTCCTCCAGTTGAGTGATACGGGCGGCGAGTTCGTCAAACTCCGAAATCTTGCCGATGGTTCCCAGCGCGGTAATTAGCTGGGCTGCCTGTCCGGGTGCAAGCTCACCGGCAGCGGCGGCAGACAGCACGGCGGCTGCTTTGGCTGTCAGCGTGCCACCATCAGGCAATTGAAGCTTCACGGCCTGCTCTATGGCCTTCACGGGGGGCAATATGCGCTCCAGCAGCAGGCGGGCGGCCTGTACGTCGCCACCTTTAGCAGCGGTAGTGAGCCCCTTCAGAATGTCGGGCACATCGGCGGTAATGCTGGCGCGTAGCTTTTGAAGGGCACCGCTACCGGGCACCTTGCCCTTTGGATTCCCGGACTGCCCCGGCTTCCATCCGTTACGTTTTGTCAT
Source organism: Polaromonas sp. (assembly GCA_023259235.1). GTDB lineage: Bacteria > Pseudomonadota > Gammaproteobacteria > Burkholderiales > Burkholderiaceae_C > Polaromonas. The sequence continues at coordinate 1,069 of JAHFQQ010000268.1, forward strand.
TGCATACCTCCTGCAAATCCAGGTTGATTAATAACTCTCGCAGAACGTCGCGGCAGTCATATAAGCGATGCCTGCGGCGGTTCGGCCGTTGCAGGTGCGGCGTCCGGCGTGTCCACCAGGTCAGCACAAAACTCTTCGGCAATGTCTGCGGTCGCCCTGGAGTAGGTTTGCTCATAGGACAAATCGGCATGTTTGCTGTCCGAATGGATTGCCAGCCAATCCGCCAGGAAGTCGATTCGGTCATGTAGCAGGTGTAGGCGGCGCGTCAGTGTGGCAATGGTCTTTGCGGCCTGCGGGTCACTGGCGATGATTTCGAATTGTTCGCACACGGCGCGAAGTTGCCACGGATGAATTAGCACAGTGCCAGGGTAGTCGTAGTTGTCGGCGGGCTGGGTGAGCATGATGGCCCGGCCCTTGTTGTCGTCAACCCATTCGGCGGTCAGTTCGTGATGCGTGAGTGTGGCGGTCATTTTGTTTGTCCTTCAATGAATCAGGTTTGTGAAAAGGTTGGCGGGTCGTGCGGTCAGTCGCCGATAGATTCCGTGCTCAGGATTGATTGCAGACATCCCTAAAACACCCCTATGTATGGCAACAGTACTTAGGACTTCAGTATTTGAAGTGTGGTTTTCTGATTCTGAAAAGTTGGCCGATTTCCTTAAACCCGCGCTAGTATTGGGTTTGCGGCCATTTTTCTGCTTTTGACCAGATTCAATATTTGAAGTAGGCGAAGGGGTCCACACTTCATTTATTGAAGCGGTTAAACGCCCTACCACTTCAATCTTTGAAGCGGTAACTGCCAAGCTTTGAAGCTGGCTTTATTCCGCTTCGGCTTCCGCGTGTCGTATTGCATCGCGGCCCCGGCCCAGCGTTGAAACTGACTTCCACTCGTTTGTTGGTTTTGCTGATTCAATGTGCTTCATTGGGTTTGCATAGGCTTCGCGGTCGGTGAATCGGTAGAGGGTTGGCAGGCGTTGCCCGCCCCGCGCGCATCCGCCTTTACGAGTCACCGCCAGCAGACCAACGGCCAGCAGCGCACGCAAGCTCTTCGCCAGAGTTGCAGGTGATGCAATGCCGTGCTGGCGCGCCACGCTTAAGGGTAGAGACAAATCGCCGTTGTTTGTGCTTCGCAATTGCCGCTGCAATGCGAAGTAGGCCCGCTGGTCGGTCGCAGACAGGCAGCGCCATGCGTTGCTGTCAATGAGGTCCCAATACATCCGCGTGTGCCCGCCTCGCGGGTCTGTGGCACGGTTGCCGACTGTGTTGCGACTATTAGCCACGTCTCCCCCTTGCGAGCCATGCATAGATCCGGCGGCGGTCTGTCGTGGTCAGGTGGTAGACGCCCGGGTGACAGGACTTGCCATCACGGTCGACGAAGTTGATCCTCTCGCACGGGATTTCGAGCCCCTGGCGCCGAAGCCCTGCTATCAGGTCGGGACCGTTGCTACAGCCGACCGCGCCATCAAGGCTTTCGCGCGGCAGCGGGTGGCGCAACAGAATGTTGATTGCACGGAGTTGACGCGGGCCATCTGTTCCCACGAACCGTGCAGACTTGATAGAATCGGCGTGTCCGTTTTTCTCTGTATCCTGAAGCCCCTTGCCTCGTCCGCTTGGGGCTTCGTCATTCGGGGCGTTCACGCCGGCACCCCGGCCAGTGCCTTCGCTTCAACGGTTGACCATGCCAGCAAGCCACCTACACGCTTTGGCCTGATTGGACCGTCCTCATTGCAGGCCCATCCCCTCAAAGTTTGCGGGCGACGGTTCAGGTAGTAGGCGAGTTCGCCGGTCGTGAGATTGGGTTTAGTAACCAGCGCCAGCGGTGGAAATGCCGGCGTGAACTGTTGCGCTGTTGGTGCGCTCTGGTGCGTTTCGATTTGCAAGATAGTTTCTCCAAAACACCACCGAATGGCGATGTATGGAGCCCTATTCTTGTCATATCTGACAGCGTGAAAACTGGTCTAGCGCAGGTTAGACCAGTCGCGACTACGTTGGGTTATTGTGGAAATGAAGCCTTATTGGGCTCACTTCGTCAGGGACGTGAATCAGTACGTCGGCGTCAATTACCGTGCGTGGCGGCTTGGTGCGCTTTGGAATGAATGTCGTTGCGAAATCCGCTACAGCCTTTGCGATGCCAAGGAAGGTAAAAAAGGCGGCCGACGAATGGAACACGTCGCGAGGGTCGTCCGTATAGGCATACGGCCCTTGATTTAGGCGAAAAGCAGCCCATAGGTGCGCCACGCTCGCAAATTCATCAAAATATTTTCTTAGTGTCTGCTCTGAATACTTCAGTGGTTCACCGTCACCGTATGTCAGGCCAAGTGCAAACACTTTGTAACGCTCTACTGCTTTACCAAAGCTTGGCTCTGGTAGAGCCATCATCTGCATTTCGTAGATTTGCCCAAGCAAGTCGCCGGCCACCGTGCCGCGCTTGGTGCCGTCCGCTGCGAGGTCCTTCATTTCTTCCTTGCCCGGACTGTTTAGCAATGACTGAACCATCCAAGCGGGCAGGGTCAGGGGCGAATCATCTACAGCACCGGGCATGTACTCGCGCTCGACAAGCTCTCTTACAAAATGAATTTTGCGTAAGTCAGGCCTATTTGGAAATAGCATCCATGCCAGTGCTCGGCCACCGTCAAGACCATCACGTCTTAATTCCAAAAATTTCAATTCGCACCCCTTCAAGGTGTCACTTCATTTAGGAGCCCCGGCCAGGTCGGTGAAGGTTCCGACTTTTCGCCAGCGGTAATTAGTCGCGGGCTAGGCCGGGGCAAAACTGTTTTAGGCGGCCATCGCTGGCGCGGATTGAACGTGCATGGGCGCGGCCTTGAATCGCTGCTCGGCTTGCCACACGTCGTAGGCGCTCTGTTCTGCAAGCCATAGCCGGGCCTCACCACCACGCGCCACGCCTAGCCATGCCTCTATGCGCAGGGCCATTTCAGGCGAGATAGCAGCCCGGCCATTGAGCACGCGGGACAGTGCCACGCGGGACACGCCAAGCTGTTGTGCGGCCTGGGTCACAGTCAGCCCCAGCGCGGGCAAAACATCATCGCGCAGCGTCAGGCCGGGATGCGGGGGGTTAAACATGCGTGCCATAGTCGTTTCTCCAGTTGCTCAGTGATAGTCCTGATAGTCCACCAGCACAGCGTCAGTGCCTTCAAACTTGAACGTCATGCGCCAGTTGCCATTTACCCAGACTGAAAAATGCCCTTTGAGTTCGCGCCCTTTCAGCGGATGCAAGCCCCAGCACGGCAGGTTCATGCCTTGGGCATTGGTCGTTTCGTTCAGGCGTCGCAGCATGGCGGCCAGTCGCGGGGCATGGGTGGCCTGAATACCGGCCATGCTCCCTTTCTCGAAAAAGGCTTTCAG
>JAHFQQ010000026.1:0-12894 GCA_023259235.1 Polaromonas sp.
TGGGCACCCTGATCGGCAATGGCGTGACCCTGCTCACGGCGCTTTCCATCGTCAGGGAAACCCTGAGCAACAGCGTCATGGCGGAAGGGCTCGGCGTTGTCGCCGCCCAGCTCAAGGAAGGCAAGGGGCTGGGCAAGCCGCTCATGGAAACCGGTCTGTTTCCCAAACTGGCGGTGCACCTGGTGATGGTGGGCGAGGAAACCGGCAAGCTGCAGGAAATGCTGATCCGCATCGCCGACATTTATGACCGCGAAGTACACAGCACGGTCAAGCGGATGCTGGCGCTCATGGAGCCGGTGCTCATTCTTGGCCTGGGCCTGGTGATCGGCGGTATCATCATGTCCATTTTGGTGGCCATACTCAGCGTGAACGATCTGGCGCTGTGACACAATCAGGGTTTTCCACTAGGATTTTTTGGGATCAGAGCCCAAATTTTCTCAGCCAAAGGCTGACCCTTCGGGTGCGACGCATGGCGTCGCAGAAAAATTGGTGTCTGACCCCAATAAATCCTTTTATTTTTTGGAGAGTAAACAGATGCAAAGCAGGCAATTGCGCCAGCGGCCACGGGGCTTTACCCTGATCGAGCTGCTGGTGGTGCTGGTCATCCTGGGCCTGCTGGCCAGCGTGGCCGGCCCCAGGATCATTGGCTACCTTGGCGGGGCCAAATCGGACACCGCCCGGCTGCAGATCGAGCAGTTCGGCGCCAGCCTCGATCTTTACAAGCTCGAGACCGGGCGCTATCCCACCAGCCAGGAAGGCTTGCAGGCGCTGGTGCAGCCGCCGCCCGGAGCAACCGGCTGGAACGGTCCGTATCTCAAGAAACAAACCGTGCCCAAGGACCCCTGGGGCAATGATTACCATTATGTTTCGCCCGGCCAGCACGGCAGCTACGACATCAGCTCACTGGGGGCCGACAACCGGGAAGGCGGCGACGGCGAAAACAAGGATATCAACGGTTGGGAAGACAGCAAAAAGTAAACCCGGCTGGCCGCCGCCAGGCCGGTTTTACCCTCATCGAACTCCTGGTGGTGACCCTCATCATGGTGATGGCCTACTCCCTGGTCGGCCCGCTGGTTTCCACCGGCGCATCCGGCACCGAGCTCAAGGCCTCAGCGCGCCAACTGGCGGCCGGCTTGCGCAAGGCGCGCAGCGAGGCGGTTGCGCGCAGGCACGAAACCGTCCTGACCATGGACCTGCAGGAGCATCGCTTTCAGCTCAGCGATGACCAGCGCGTGTATCGCCTGCCGCGTAACATTGAAATCAAATTGTTTACCGCCCAGTCAGAGCTGGTGAATCAAAATACCGGCGCCATCCGTTTTTACCCCGATGGCGGTTCGACCGGCGGGCGCATCACCGTCGCGGCGCAGGGGCGCCAGTACGGTGTCGATGTCAACTGGCTGACCGGCCAGGTCGTCATTCTCGACTGACCATGCCCAGGCTTTCCAACACCTGCCGCGGCATGACCCTGCTCGAAGTGCTGGTGGCATTTGTCGTTCTTTCCCTGGCAATGGCCGTGATCATGCAGATATTTTCCGGCGGCATGCGCAATGGCCGGCTGGCGGGCACCTACAGCCGCGCCGTGTTTCTGGCGCAATCCAGGCTGGCTGCGGCCGGTGTCGAGCAGCCCCTCGCGGTCGGCGAGGGCAGTGGGCAGGCGGGCGACGACCTGCGCTGGCGCGTCACCGTGGCCCCCTATGACGATGGCGGCGCGGCCGACCGGCTGCTGCTGCCGGCCCGGCTTTACCAGGTGCGGGTGCGCGTCGGCTGGAGCGAAGAGGGCCGGGAGCGCCAGATCGAGCTGTCCTCGCTGCGGCTGGGTCCCCGCTCATGAGCCAGCGCCTGCGACAGCGGGGCTTTACCCTGCTTGAGTTGCTGATCGCCATGACGCTTCTGGGCCTCATCCTGGTCCTGCTGTTCGGCGGGTTGCGGCTGGGCGTGCGCAGCTGGGACGGCGCGCAGCGGCAAGTTGACAACATGAACTCGGTTCGTTCACTCGAAAATTTTCTGCGCCGCGAGATGTCCCAGGCCAGTCCGTATCGCTGGAGCAGCGGGACCGGCCAGCGCCTGGCCTTTGCCGGTGAGCGCAACCGGCTCAGCTTTGTCGCCCCGATGCCCTCGCGCGTCGGCGGTGGCGGTCTTTACGCGGTTTCCGTCGAGCTCGATCAAACCGGCAAGACCAGGCGCATGGTCTGGAAATATCTGCCCGTAAGCACGCAGATGCAGGATTTTTCCGCGCTGGCGCAAGCGCCGGAGATGGTGCTCGCCGCTGCCGAACTGGGCGACGTTGAAGACATCTGGCTGAGCTACTACGGCAGCGAGAGCAGCAACGCCGCGCCGCAATGGTTCGAACGCTGGGACAACAGCGCCCACCTGCCCCTGCTGATCCGGGTGCAGGTCAGGCTGGCAAAAGGCGGGACATGGCCCGATTTCGTGGTCGCTCCCATGCTGTCATCGGAGCCGGCCAGATGATCCGGCGCGAACGCGGCGTGGCACTGGTGCTGGTGCTGTGGGTCATCACCCTGCTGGCGGTGATTGCCGGCAATTTTGCCTTCAGCATGCGCGGCGAAGCCCAGATCACCCGCAATTTGCTGGGCACCGCGCAGGCGCAGGCGGGGGCCGACGCCGGCGTGCAGCTGGCCTGGTTCGAGTTGCTCAAGCCAGCCACCGAACCCCAGCGCTGGCAGGGCAACGGCGTGGTGCATGAGTTCACCCTCGATGGCGCCGCGGTTCGCGTTTCCATTCTGGACGAGTCGGGTAAAATTGACCTCAATACCGCGTCCGACGCGCTGCTCCAGGGGCTGTTCAAGTCCGCCGGCTTGAGCGAGGAAGCCAGTGGCGCCCTGCTCGGCGCGGTGCTGGACTGGCGCGACGCCGACAATCTCAAACGACTCAATGGTGCCGAGGAAGAAGACTACCGTGCCGCCGGCAAAAATTACGTCCCTTCCAATGCCCCGTTTGCAACGGTCGATGAATTGCAGCGGGTTCTGGGCATGAATCCGGCGCTCTACCGCAAGCTTGCCCCCGCCCTGACGGTTTATTCCCGGCAGCCCGGCCTCAATACCGCCGTCGCTCCGCGTGCAGCGCTGTTGGCCATTCCCGGTGTCAATCCGGACCTGGTCGAACAATTTTTGCAGCAACGCGAACAGGCGCTGGCCAGCGGCCAGGCACCGCCGCCATTTGCTGGCGCCGGTGCTTTTGCCGCATCAGTTGGCATGCAGGTATATTCGGTGCGCAGCGAAGCCCGTCTGGCCGATGGCACCGTCTTTGTCCGGCAGGCCGTGGCGCGCCTGACCCGCGTCCCGAACAATCCGGTCGCGGTGCTGGCATGGGGCGAAGGCGACGCCGAGGCCCCTGCACCAGGCAACCCGATTGCGAGCAATCAATAAAACCACCGATGAGCACCTCAACCGAAAACTACAGCGAAACCCTTGGGCGACTGAAAAAGCAGCTCGCCACAAGCCGTTTCCTGCGCTGGTGGCTGGGTGAATTGGCCGGCATGGTGCCGGCCTGGCTGCAATCGGCCGGTCTGGATGCCGCCAGCTATACGCTGGTGCGGCTGGACCAGGCCAGTGCCCTGCTGTGCCGGCTTGAAAACGGCGCCTTGCGCAATATCGGCAGCGTGCCTTTGCAATCGCTTGATGTGGCCGGCCAGCGCCAGGCTTTTCAGGCGGCGCTTGGGCAGTTGCCGGCCTCCCGGCGCGAGATCGCCCTCATGCTCCCGCCCGGGCGCGTGCTGCGCAAAACCCTTACGCTGCCCCTGGCCACCGAGGAAAACCTGCGCCAGGTGCTTGAATTCCAGATCGAGCAGCACACGCCTTTCCAACCAGGTGAAGTCTATTTTGGCTACCGGGTGCTGGCGCGCGATTTTCAGCGCGGCCAGTTGACGCTCGAGTTCGCCGCCACCCCGCGCGGCGCAGTGGACCAGGCTGTCAAGACGCTCAACAGCTGGGGCGCCCCGGTGCGGGCCGTGGTCGCTGAAAACATGCTGGCGGCCAACGAACTGGTCAACCTGCTGCCCGCCGCCCAAGGCAAAGCGCCTTCCAGGCTGATGCGGGGCATCAATCCCTGGCTGGCTGGCCTGCTGGTGCTGCTGGCGCTGGCCGCCATGGCCATGCCGCTGCTCATCAAGCGCGAAGCCGTGGTGCAATTGCAGCCGTGGGTCGAAAAAGGCAAACAGGCGGCGCAAGCCGCCGATGCCCTGCGCCGCCAACTCGAAACCCGGGTTGACCAGCACAACTACCTGCTTGAAAAGCGCCAGGCGCTTCCGCCCGTCATCATGGCGCTGGAGGAGCTCACCCGCGTCCTGCCCGACGACACCTGGGTGCAGCAGCTCGACATCAAAGGCAAGGAGTTGCAGATTCAGGGTGAAACCGCCTCCTCGTTCAGGCTGATCGGCCTGTTTGAGCAGTCCGCCATGTTTCACGATGCAAGCTTTCGCGCACCGCTCACCAAGGGCCAGGCCAGCGGCTCCGAACACTACCAGTTGGCACTGCAGATGCAGCCCATGGTGGGCCAGGCCGCCACTGCTGCAACGCCGCCCGCCGCGGCCGCTCCGGCCGCCAGCGCCAGTTCGCCCGTTGCGTTGCCGCCGGCCCCGACGCCCGCCGCCAGTGCCAGCGCCGCGGCTCCCAAGGCACCTGAAAACAGGGCCTCGGCCGCTGCGCCGGAGAAAAAACCATGATTCAATTGACCCCCGGGCAAAGCAAGGCCGCCGCGCTGGCGCTGTTGCTCGCCGTGCTGGCGCTGGCGGTAGCTGCCGTTGCCACGCCCTTGTGGCTGCTCAACCGCCGCTACGATGCGGCCCTTGAAGACGCCACCACGCGCCTGCAGCGTTATGCCAAAATTGCCGGCATGCGCGAAGGCCTGCAAAAGAAGGCCATCGAGGTGAACGCGCTGGGCCGGACCCCGCATTTCCTCAAGAGCGCCAGCCCGGCGCTTGCTGCGGCCGAACTGCAGGAGCAGGCCAGAGTTGTTCTTGAGGCCAACGGCGGCAAGCTCAACAGTATTCAGATCCTGCCCCCCAAGGACGAGGGCGCGTACCGGCGGGTCTCCGTCTCGATGCAGCTCACCACTCCCCTGAGCGGACTCAAGGCCATGCTGCACGCGCTTGAGTCGGCGCATCCCTACCTCTTCATCGACAACCTTACCGTTCGCTCACCGATGGCCTTCACCGTGCGCGACCCCGCCGCCGAGCCCGATCTGGCGGTGCAGTTCGACCTGACCGGTTATGCGCTGAAAGGCCCGCAATGAAGGCCGCGTCCGGATCAGCAAAATACCTGACGCTCGCCATGGTTGCGGTGGCCGCCGCGCTGGGCGGTGCGCTGCTGTGGGAATGGGAGCAAGGCCTGGGTTTGGAACGGGAGCTGTCAAAAATGCGCAAAGTGCCGGTCACCGCCGTGCCAGCGCAGAAAATCCTGCCCGAATTCAACCTGCCCGACGCCAAAACCGGCTTCCCCGAGCTGCTGTCCCGCCCCATGTTTACCGCCAGCCGGCGCTCCAGCGCCACCGGTGGTCCGGCCGGCGCCATGAAAAAAGGCCAGTTCGTTCTGGTTGGGGTGCTCATTACGCCGCAGCAGCGCTCGGCCCTGCTGCGTGACGTGGCCACCAATAAAACCGAAACCGTGGCGCTGGTCGGCGTGCTGCGCGGCCTCACGCTGGGCGAAGTCAAAGCCGACCGCGTGGTGCTGCGCCAGGGCGCCGAGAGCGAAGAACTCCTGCTCAATGTGCAGACCGGCCCCAAGCTGCCCGCCGCCACGCCCGCGCCGGCCGCCGCCACGCCGTTTGTCGTGCCGACGCCGTCTTCCGCGCCTGGCGCATTCCCCTTGCTGCCAGCCGCCGCGGCATCCGCCGCGGTTGCCGCGGCGCCAAAGCCGTCGCCCGCCGTGTCCGCGCCGTCCGCCGTGCCGCCAACACCGCCGCCGCCAGCCGGGCCAGCCGCTGTGCGCGTCCCGGCGGCCCCGAAGTAATTCAAAATACCGGCCCAAAGCGCACGGCTACCCATCAATTCAAGGAACTCCAATGTACAAACCCACCCGAAAGCAGTTGGCCATGGCGCTGGTTGCCTGTTTTCCCGTTGTTTTCATGGGCTGCGCCACGCAACCCGGCGCCCAGCCCTTTGTGACCACTGTGGGCGAGGGTCTCCCCGCGCTGGAGGAAAATTCCCGCGACGAAGCCAGCGATGCGGCGCAACTGGCGGCCGCCAGCAAACTGCTTGCCGACGCCCGCGCCGCCGAGCAGAAAAAGAGCGCCGCCGACGAGGGCATCAAGGTCATTCCCGGCAGCGGCGTGTTTGTCAAACCGGCAACGCCTGCACCTGAAACTGGTGGCCCCAAGGACATCGTGCTCAATTTCGAGGGCGCCGACCTGCGCCAGGTGGTGCGCGTGGTGCTGGGCGACATGCTGCATGAAAACTACACCATCGACCCCAGGGTCAACGGCAGCGTCACCATCCATACCAGCCAGGCCGTCAACAAGGCAGCCGTGATCCCCATCCTGGAAACCGTACTGCGCATGAACGGCGCGGCCATGGTGCGCGGCAATGGCGCCTACCAGATCGGCCCGCTGGCCAGCGCGCTGCGCGGCGCCAGCACGCCGCAGGTCGGGGCCCTGCAAGCGGGCTACAGCGTGCAGGTGGTGCCGCTGCAATACATCGCTGCCCGTGAAATGGCCAAAATCCTTGAGCCGCTGGTGCCCGAAGGCAGCATCGTCCGCGTTGATGAAACGCGCAACCTGCTCATGCTCGCCGGCGCTGAAAGCGAAATGCGCCACGCCCTCGAAACCGTCAGCGTGTTCGACGTGGACTGGCTGGCCGGCATGTCGGTCGGCCTGTTCACCCTCAAAAGCGTCGATGTCAAGACCATCATGCCCGAGCTCGAACTGCTCTTTGGCGACAAGACCAAGGGCCCGATGGGCGGCCTGCTGCGCGTCATCCCGATCGAGCGCATGAACGCCGTGTTCGTGGTCAGCCCGCGCCCGCAATACCTCGAGCAGGCGCGCGTCTGGGTCGAGCGGCTCGACCGCAATAGCAGCAAGAGCGGCACCAGCCTGCACGTCTACGCAGTGCAAAACGGCAACGCCGAAAAAATTGCCGCGCTGCTCAGCCAGGTCCTTGGCGGCAAATCCGCCAGCGCCACTGCGGCCCCATCGGTAGCGCCCGGCCTGGCTGCCGCCACGCTGCAAACCGGCGGCACCGGCTCCGGTACAGGCGCCACGTCTTCCGCTCTGTCGGGCGCCGCTTCGCTTACCGCTCCGGCCGCTCCCGCCGCCCAAAGCGTGGTGGCCAGCGGCTCCGGCGAGTCGCTGGGCCTGGGCGCCGGCAGCAGCGTCAAGGTCATTGCCGACCGCGACAACAACGCGCTGATCATTCTGGCCAACGCCGCCGAATACGAAAAAATCGAGGAAGCGGTGAAAAAGCTCGACATCGTGCCGCGCCAGGTGCTGGTTGAAGTCACCATTGCCGAGGTCACGCTCAACGGCGCGCTCAACTACGGGCTCGAGTGGTTCTTCAACGGCAACAATGGCGTCACCGGCACGCTCTTCAACTCCGACAGCAATTCCCGCGCGCTGCCCGCAACGCCCAGCGGCACAGTCGTGCCGCAACTGCCGTTTTCCGCCGTCTGGAGCGGCTCCACCGGCAACATCAAGGCCGTGCTCAGCGCGCTGGCCAGCAGCACCAAGGTCAACGTCATCTCGTCGCCGCACATCATGGTCACCGACAACCAGGTGGCCAAGATCAACGTCGGCTCCAGCGTCCCGGTGCAGGGCCAAAGCACGCTCACCGGCACCACCACCTCGACCGCCATCACCACCTCGGTGCTGTACGTCGATACCGGCGTGGTGCTCTCGGTGCGGCCGCACATCAATTCGGGCGGCCTGGTCACGCTCGAGATCAGCCAGGAAGTCAGCGACGTGCAGGTCGGCGTCACCACCACCGGGCTCAATTCCCCCACCATCAACAAGCGCTCCGCGCAGACCACGGTGGCGGTGCAGTCGGGCGACACCATGGTGCTGGGCGGCCTGATCAAGGACGACAAGAACAGCGGCTCCTCGGGCCTGCCCATCCTGTCGGACATTCCCATCCTCGGCGCGCTGTTTGGCGCCAAGACCGAAAACAGCACGCGCCGCGAACTCATCATCACCATCACGCCCAAGGTCGTGAACGACAACCAGCAGGCCCGCGAAGTCACCGCCGAGTTCCGCCGCAAGCTCTCGGGCATGCGCCTGCTCAACCCCGAGCAGGCAGGTGTCGTCAACGGGCAGCAGCCCGGCCTGAGCGTGGAGGGCACTGTGCAGGTCAAATAGCGGCGGGAAGGCGCGCGGCATGACGCAAATCGCCAGGGATACGGGTATCGGGCGCGAGAGCCTGTACAAGGCGCTGTAATTGGGGGTCGGATTCCAATTAAAGGCACTGGCCCTTCCAGGGCGCGCATCACTCATTGACGGTTTATACCAGTTAATATATATTGCAACCAATGCCCGGCAGTGAAAAACCGCTTGAATGGATCGGCAGCAGCCATAGAGATTTGATGGCCCTGCCTGCGGGCGTACGGCGGCTCTTCGGTTTTGCGTTGTCGTTGGCGCAAGCAGGGGACCGGCATGATGCGGCCAAGGTACTCAAAGGCTTTGGTGGCGCCGGGGTGCTTGAGGTGCTGGAAGACGATGTCCATGGCACCTACCGCGCCGTGTACACCGTGAAGTTCGCTGAGGCAGTGTTTGTCCTTCACTGCTTTCAAAAGAAAAGCAAGCGTGGCATCGCCACGCCAAAGGAAGACATGGACATCATTCACGCAAGGCTAAAAGTGGCCGAGACGTTTGCAAAGGAGCATGGACATGAAAAATCGGCGCGTTGATGGCATCGAAGTACAGCGCGGTTCCGGCAACGTGTATGCCGACCTTGGCCTGCCCGATGCCGAAAAGCTCAAGATCAAAACCGGCTTGGTGATCGAGATCAGAAAAGCCATGCGCAGCCTTGGCCTGACGCAACAAGAAGCCGCCAGGCGCATGGGCATCACTCAGCCCAAGGTCTCCGGCATGATGCGTGGCGACTTCTCAAACCTTTCAGAGCGCAAGCTGATGGATTGCCTGACGCGCCTGGGCTACGACATTGAAATCAGCGTGCGGCCCGCATCCGCGAGCGTTGGCCATCTGGTGCTGGCTGCCGGTTGACTTGTGCTCAGGCTTCTGGTCCGTCGCCTGAAGGAAAAGAAAAAACGCTCGACACCAAAGTCCGCCGTATGCCGAAGCCGGGCATGAAGCGCAGTGAGACCCTGGCCCCGAATATGGCTATGCTTTTTGCATGGATACCCATCTTCTTGAGCAGGCCCGCCAACTCGGTATGCAGGAGCAGCTTGAACTTGTCGAGGCTCTCCGGGGCTGCATTGCCAGTCAAAACGGCTTCCCTGACCCAACCGCTGCGCAACGGGCAGAGCTTGACCGGCGGGTGGCTGACCTCGAAGCAAGCCCTGATGATGTGATGGCGTGGAGCCATGACGAATCATTGCAGCGCTTCAAGCGCGCCCCGTCAACCGCCATTAACAGCAAAATAGCCCGTCAACCCATGGGGAACGGTCGTAGGCAGCTATTTATTCAATAGCAATACGCCGCTCGGGCCGAGCCGGGCGCAGCGTTCCTTCGGGTCGTTCGCAGGGGTGATTGGGTCAACTTCTTTGCCACGTCACGCGCGATCTCAATTGTCTCTTGTATTGTTCGCCCTTGTGCCACCAGGCCCTGTACGTCATCGCTGGTGGCAAGGTACACACCTTCCGGGAGTTTCTCGATATGCAGTTGAATGATGTGTTCCATGGGGTCGTTGCTCCGGGAAAAGCTGAAGGGGAAGCCGGGTGCGTCAGGTCTTGCAGTCAAGCACCCTGCTGGCCCATTGTAGAACTGCTCACCAAGAGGGCAAAGCGCCAAACCGCCCCACAGGGCGCAAGCCCCAAGTCAAATATTTCTTGCGTGCGTGTTGCATTAAAGGTACACAGTCAAATAAAGCGGGGGAAATCCCTTTGACCTTGCCGGGCTTCCTTTATATAGTGGCGGCATGGGTCAGGGAACTGGCACATCCGGCAATAGTCAGCACGCTTTTTATTGACCGGTTTAGTCCGTCCATGACTCATGGATTTCGTTAGTAGGAGTGATACACTGCGCTGGAGCACAACAAATGCTCTTGCATTTTGTATAAACTTTTTATTTTGGCCAAAATAGGATAAAGCAACATGAAAACTTCTTTCAAGAAAACCCTGATCGCCGCGTCTGCCGGCGCAGCAATGCTGGCTGCTGTCGGCACCGCCAGCGCCAACTCGCTGCTGTTCCCCTACTTCACCACCGCTACGGGCGCCCAAAGCGTGCTGAGCCTGTCCAACACCGGTACCGCCCCAGCGACTGAGGCCATCCACTATGTGTACAACTACGGTTCGGCTTGCACTCACTATGATGCCATGGGTTCGCTGACCGCCAACGATATTCTGTCGCACTCGATCGCATCGACGGGCGCAGGTGGTTTCGGCAAGGTGGTCAGCACGGACACTTCGGTTCCCGTGTACTTCCCGCTGGCTGGCCAGACCGGTTTCCTAGTCGTTTCCAACAAGACCACTGCCAGCGTCGACGCTTTGCGCGGCAGCATGGCCATTGCCGACCCCACCACCGGCTTAGTGGTGTCCTACCCCGGCATTGACAACGGGCTTATTACCAATGTCCCAGCCGGTGAAGGTAATTTTGCCGCCAACCTTGACAAGAACTTCCCATTGACCACCCTGCCTAATGGTCTTGTGACCACATCCTGGTACGGCGTTGTTGTCGGCGATATGAGCCCGGACATTGCCGTTGGTCATAACTGGACTGCCGGCGCGTCATTCACCAATAACGGCAATGTTTATGACAACGACGAACATCCGTTTTCTGGCACGCAAACCAAAAGCATCACCTGCGCTGGTTCGATTGTCGCTGCCGACCTGATGACCGGCGCGCAGGCTGCCGCTGTTGGACCAAACGGTAGTCTGATCAAGGCGACTGCAACCGCTATTGCTCCTACCGCTCCTTCTGTTGGCACGATGACTGGTGTCGTGATGATGAAGATGCAAAAGGTCCTGCCAGCGGTTGGCGCTCCATTCGGCAACTTGCAGTTCCTGCATCGCGAACAAGCCGGCCTGTAATCCGGCTCTTGCTTCCCTTGCGCGCGCCTCGCCGTCTTTGCAGACGGCAAGGCTCAAGCAGGGGAGTACAAAAAAGCCCCGCTTGCGGGGCTTTTTCTATGGGCGTGACCCGTCCTGCCATAGGTTGACACCTATGAAGGACACAGAACCGGCTTGATCAAGCCGGCGATAGACGCCCGATGAACCTCATCGGGCGTTTTTAATTGTAGGGATTGGTGCGGTCTCTCCTGGTTGTAGATTTGCACGGCCTCTGCTGAACCATCCGGCTGGCCTGCGGCAGGTCGGCGGGGCGTTGCAGCAGGAACTCCATCTTCAAGATCCCGTTGACGCGCTCAGCCAGCGCGTTCTGGTAGCGGCATGATCGCGCTTGCGTACGCACAGGTTGGCTGCAATGCTAAACTACGCGCTTCATTTTAACCGTGGAAAATTAACTGCATGAAACGCTTCCTGTTGCTATTGGTTTCCCTAGGGTCCTTAGCCGTGATGGCAGGCTGCGCCGCTGTCGGTTCCGGGTCTGGTGCCATGCTGCTGGCGCAGGTGGATGACATTGCCACTGGCACGCTGCAAACCCGCCCTGCCATTGTGGATTTCGATGGCAAGCCGGCCTTGCTCTACGCCACCCGGGAGGGCCGCGTTGCCTTGCAGATCGGCGCGAAGCGGCAATTGCTCGATGAAACCGCGCGGGTGAAGGAA
Source organism: Polaromonas sp. (assembly GCA_023259235.1). Lineage (GTDB taxonomy): Bacteria > Pseudomonadota > Gammaproteobacteria > Burkholderiales > Burkholderiaceae_C > Polaromonas. The sequence continues at coordinate 11,844 of JAHFQQ010000026.1, forward strand.
GGCGGCAGCTATTTCCAGCTGCAGCGTCACGATCAAAATCTGGATGCGCTGTGGTGGTCGCACCAGGATGGCAAAAACATCTATTTCACGTCTTCGGCGGATGGCGGCCAGCGCTTCGCACCGGTCAGCATGGTCAATGACGAGCATGGTGTGCTGCCGCCATACAGCCTGCTGCGCGGGCCGCAAGGCAGCGTTGGCATCACTTACCATGATGAACGCCAGCCGGGCTACCAGGCCTATTTCAACCGCTCCACCGACAACGGCCGCAGCTGGGCCAGGCCAGACCAGCGGCTCGACACCGCCCCGCCCGCAGGGCGGGCTGGCGAGGTGCATGAGCCGCAAAGCGTGCAGTCTGGTACGGTCTGGTTCAGCGCCTGGACCGATATTGTGCGCGGTGCGGATCAGCCCAGCTACCGCATTGTCAGCCGGCGCAGCGTGGACGCTGGCCTGACCTGGGCGCCGCCAGAGGTGCTCTACAGCGCGGACCACCAGATTTCTTCGCTGCTGGTGCGCGCGCAGGGCAGCAGCATGGTGGTTGCCGCCGATGAACTCAATGGTGGCGTCTTCGCCCTGGTGTCGCAAGACACGGGCAGCACCTGGCACAGCGCCGGCCTTCTGGCCGGGACCGATCACCTCAGCAACAGCGGAATTGACATGGCGCTGGCCGCAGGGCGTGCGCACCTGGTCTGGATGCAGGACGGCAAAGACGCAAAAACCCGGATCATGCGCGCCAGCCTCGACATGGCCCAGGCCAAGTGGCTCAGTGCGGTGCAGCGGCTGGACGTGAAAGCGCATGAAAACACCCGCTCCATCTCGCCCGTGCTGCTGGCCACCGCACAGGGCCCGGTGATTGCCGCGTGGGTTGACTACCGCGACATTCGCCCGAACATTTATCTTTCGGCGTCGTATGACCAGGGGCAAACCTGGCACGCGCCCCAAGCCCTGCTCAAGCCCGGCGAGGTGTCGGCGGGCTGGCCCCAGTTGGTTCCGTGGCGCGATCAGGCCGCCATCGCCTATGAGATTTACCCCACTGAAGCCGTCAAGGACGGCA
>JAHFQQ010000026.1:12904-18745 GCA_023259235.1 Polaromonas sp.
AGTTGATTCTCCGGCTGCTTGCCGCCGGAGACAGCGCCAAAGGCGTGGCGGGCCTGCCTGGCCCCGCGCAAATCAGTGAGGCCGAGCGCAAGGCCAGGCTGGAGCAGCGGATCAAGGCGCTGTGGGAAAGCCGTGTCGCGGGCAATTACGAGCCCAGCTATGACATGTTTGATTTTGCCTACAAGGCCACCACCCCCAAGAAATATTATCTGGACAGCGTGGGTGTCATCACCTACCTGTCGTTCTCGGTCAACGACATTTCCATTGCTGGCAACGAGGCGAGCGTGAAAATGAAAGTCAAGTACGAGATCAAGCCCACGCTCGAGCCCTCCACCGGCAAGAAAATCACCATTCCGCCGGTCGATGCGGATGTTCCCAATACCTGGGTCTGGGTCGGCAACGACTGGTATCTGGTTTACGCCCCTTCCATCGAGCCGCCGATGCTCAAGTACTGAGGGCGCAGCGACTGGTCAACAGGGCTTTTCCAGGTCTTTGCGAGCGCAGCGTGGCAATCCATGAACCCGCTTTTTTCGACGCTGGATTGCCGCGCTGCGCTCGCAAAGACAGAACCGGGATGGATTGCCGGTTTTATAGCATTAAATTGGCCTCTAGCCCGCATGGAGCTTGCATAGTCAGCTATTAGATAGATAGCTATGATCGTCATTGGGGCTGGGCTCCAAGGTAAATTGGTTCAGATTGTGTTGACGCCAGCCGAAAATTGACCAGCGAGCCGATGTAATTCCGGTCGAATATTAACCAGGCCGTCACACCACCCAATTGGCTGACTGCAAGGCCTCCACGCGCTCAAATTCACGCAGATTGTTGGACACCAGCGTCACTACGGGGGTATTGGGGTCAGATTCCAATCAATTTATTTTAAGCATTAAATTGGCTTCTAGCCCGCGTGGAACATGCATAGATAGCTACTAAATAAATAGTATCTGGGTTAGATTCCATTAACTCTGTCATTGCGAGCCTCCAGTTTCGGCCCGGAACCGCACACGAACTCTGAACCGTCATCGCGAGCGAAGCGCGGCGATCCATCTTCGAAAGAAGCGGGTTCATGGATTGCCACACTACGTTCGCAATGACAGCCGGTTCGTGAATAATTGGGGTCAGATTCCAATTATTTTCCAAAAATCCGTTCAGGCTGAGCTCGTCGAAGCCTTGTATCCAAGCGCCAACCCTTCGACAGGCTCAGGGCGAACGGGCCTAAGCGAACAGTATTGGGTCAGATTCCAATTTCTTCAGAAAATACTTGCGCTGACTATTTTATGTTTATACAATAATTCTAGTGAACTACGAATTTGACCTGACCAAAGATGATGGCAACCTTGAAAAGCACGGTTTGTCGCTGGCGGATGCCGAGGATTTTGAATGGGAAACTGCCGTAGTACATGAAGACACACGTAAGCAGTATGCCGAACCCCGCTTCTAGGCGGCGGGCTACATCGGCAACCGTCTGCATGTGATGGTGTTTTGCCTTCGCATTGACGCTGTGCGTGTAATCAGCTTGCGCAAGGCCAACCCAAGAGAGGTGAAAAACTATGCCGAAACTTAAATCAGGGACGATCATCCCTACGCCTGACGAAGCTGACGCTATCAAGGCAGGCATTGCTGCTGATCAGGACAACTCCGAGCTCACGAAACAGTGGTTTGACAAGGCCACGCCAGCGAGTGAGTTGTTCGCGCCTGCGACCTATACGGCACTGGTTGCCATGAAGCGCCCACGCGGTCGTCCGAAAGCAACCGAGACCAAGGTTTTTACCGCGATTCGTCTGGATGCTGATCTGCTGGACGCTTTCAAGGCCACCGGCAAGGGTTGGCAGACCCGCGTGAACGCAGCCCTGCGCGAGTATGTTGCCGAGCACCCGATTAGGCGGGGCTAATCGGGATTAATCCCAGCTTGCCTGAGAATGGCGCGCAGAATAATTGGAATAATTGGGGTCAGATTCCAATTATTTTCCTGGCTGTCATTGCGAGGAGCGAAGCGACGCAGCAATCGGAATGACAGCCGGTTCGTGGAAGGGCAGTAGTTCCGGCCTGGAGCCAGACCTGGACCTTAACTTGATCGAGGTCTTCAAAGTATCTACAATGTAGATTCATTAAAGGAGTCCATCATGGATGCTGTCATTCGCAAATGGGGCAACAGTCTGGCGATTCGCCTTCCCGTGTCCGTGATGAGCGAAGCGCGTTTAAGCCTGGAGCAGCCCGTCAGCATCACGGCCCAAGAGGGGCGAATCATCATCGAGCCTGCGCAAAGGGTTGAGTACTCACTGGACGCACTTGTCGCTGGCATCACAGCCAAAAACCTGCATGACGAAGTCAGTTTTGGCGCACCCGTGGGCAACGAGGCGCTCTGATGGCGGCGCGCTACGTGCCGGATTCAGGTGACGTCGTGTGGCTGGCATTCGACCCGCAAGCCGGTCACGAACAGGCTGGGCATCGTCCCGTCCTTGTCATCAGCCCTGCTGCCTACAACGCAAAGACGGGGCTGATGGTGTGTTGCCCCATGAGTACCAAAATCAAGGGCTATCCCTTTGAAGTGGTCACCTCGGTCGATGGCCTGGAATGTGCCGTACTTTCAGATCAGGTGAAGTCACTTGACTGGAAAGTTCGCAAAGCCAAAAAAAAGGCGGCAGTCAGCGCAGACGTGATGCTGCATGTCCGCGCAAAGATAAAAACCCTGCTCATGATTGCCTGAAAGAGAAAATCAACACGGAAACCCAGGCCCTGCAACGCATCAAGAAATTCTCGTTCCTGCTCAATGTCTATGCCTATTTGCTGGCCATGGAGTCGGGCGTGGGGGACGTGGTCAATCTGCATTTCGGCTGGTTTGACAATGCCGCCGAACCAATTGCCGTGGCTCAGGAGCGCGCGACCCGCGAACTCCTTGCCTGGCTTCCCGTGCCGCCCGCGCGCCTGCTGGAAGTGGGCGCAGGGGTTGGCACGACGCTGGCCCTGTTGATCGAGCGCGGCTACGACGCCCGCGGCATTACTCCGGATGGCTCGCAGATCGACTTCATGCGTGACCGGTATGGAAAGGATTTTCCGGTCGAGCCGGTGCGCTTTGAGGATATGGCGCTACCGGCCGAAAAGTTTGATTGCATTTTGTTTCAGGAAAGCGGCCAGTACATCCCGCTTGAGGCCTTGTTCACCCGTGCCGCGATGCTGCTGCGGCCCGGTGGCCAGCTCATCATGTGTGACGAAATCATGCCGGGCGAAGCCGAATCCGGCGAGTCGCTGCATAGCCTGGTGCAACTCAAGTCGGTCGCCGCCGAACATGGCTTTGCGCTGCGCCACGCAAGAGATCAATTGGCCAGGGCCGCGCCCACGGTGGCGCTCATGCTGGCGGCGACCAGCCGCTATCGTGAGGATTTGCGACAACTGCTGGAGGTGTCCGATGAGCAGATCGATGCCCTGGACGAATCAAACAGAAAATACCAGAGCAAATATGCTTCAGGAAAATATGGCTACGTGTCGCTGTGTTTCAGCTTCGCGGGAGCGCAAGCCGATCAGGCCGGCTCAAGCCAGCCGGGTTCTGAAACTCCTGGTGTTTTCAAGGATATCAAGCATTAAATCGGCCATTGGCCCTTATGGAACAAGCTCAAGAAGCTATCAAATCTATAGTCGAAGGGCGCGCTTGAACTGGTCCTGCTTGATACCCCCGCTTTTGTCATTGCGAGCGCAGCGTAGCCGACGATTCCAGAGTCGCGCAGGTGGCTAGGCGGCTTCGAACGGATTGAGAAGTCTGACGCCAAAGTGGGAGAAGTCCACGACGTTGCGCGTCACTACAGTCAGGTGGTGCTGCCGTAATTGGGGTCAGATTCCAATTGTTTTATGGGCCAATTCGCCGGGGATCAAAAAATTTGACAGGTCTGGTCAGATCCAGCACAATGTTGTCGAAGTTTTCAACAACTATGGAACAGGATGCCTACCGTCAATTTCAGCGTCCCTGAAGACGTCAAAAAAGCCTTCAACGCGACCTTTGAAGGCCAAAACAAAAGCGCCGTCATTGCAGATTTAATGCGCGAAGCGGTTGAACGCGCACAGCGCCGCCAGCGCCATTGCAGCGCGGTTGAGCGCATCCTCGCTAACCGCGTCAATGCACCCCGTATGACTGAAGCCGAGTTCAGAGCCGCCCGCGAAGCGGGCCGTCCGTGATTTGTGTGGTCGATGCCAGCGTTGCAGTCAAATGGTTCGTTGAGGGCGACTGGGCGCTGCGCGAAGATCACGTTGAACCGGCTCTGGAAATCCTTGGCGCGAGCGCACGCGGCGGTCTGGAGTTTTTTCAGCCGCCACATTTTTTGGCCGAGGTCGCCGCGGTGTTCGCCCGTATCAGTTCCGGCAAAGCCCGGCAATACGTTGACGATCTGGCCGCATTGAACATCACTTGGGCTGAGCCCACCGTGGCCTATAGCCGCGCCATCGAGCTGGCCTGCCAACTCAATCACCACCTGTTTGACACGCTTTACCACGCGCTGGCCTTGACCACGCCGGGCGCCGTGCTGGTCACCGCCGACCGTCGCTACTTTGACAAGGCACAGCATCTGGGCCAGATCGCCTGGCTACCTGACTTCCATATCGACTGACACTATTGCCGACTTTCAAGTATCATATCAGCCTCCAGACCTTATGTAGCATGCTAAAGCAGCTATCGAATCTATAGTTGAATACGGGCGTGGGTGTGAGGGGACGGCATTTCAATCAGGCATGCTCAAGCACGTCGATTTCCCATCACAATACCCGACTCCATCACCCGATCCAGACAAAGTACGTGACTGCAAGACCCGACCCCGATACGAGCGCGATCCTGGCCAGGAGGTTGCCCGCGGCGCCGGCGCAATTGCTGCTGCTGGGCGATCAGACTGAAGCCTGGGTTGCCGGGCTTGAGGCTCGGGGCTATCAGGTCATCAGCCGCCGCTGCTGCGACCCGCAGGATTTTTCGCAGAACCCTTCGGCCACGCGCCAGGGCATTTGCCAGGTGAACCTTGACCTGCCGGAAACCGCTGCCGGATCATTCGGCGCCGCGCTGGTTCTGGATTTTTCGCCACAAGTGCATCCGCTGGCATTGTTCGATCAATTGGCCGCTGTGCTGGCCGATGATGGTGTGGTGCTGCTGCTGGGCCGCCAGTCGGGCCGCAAGCCGCCGCGCCTGGCCCACTGGCTGGATTACGCAGTGGCAATCGCCGCGCGCTGCGGATTCGCCGCGGGGGAGCCGGTTGACGATGTGAGCGTGGGCGGCGAAGCATTCTTTGTGCGTGCCTTGCACCGCGCTGCTGCCCCGCGCTGGCACATCAGCCATGTGCGGCCCGAAAATTTTGCGGAAATTGCCACGCTGTTTCAGGAAGTGTTCGGGCATCCGCTGAGCCGTGAACTATGGGAATGGAAATATGCGTATGGTCATGGCAATGCCGTGGCGGCCAGCAGGCAGGGTGAACTGGTCGCCCATTACGGCGGCATGTACCGCGATGTGCTGCGCTGCGGTGAGCCCGACTGGGTGTTCCAGATTTGCGATGTGATGGTTCACGCGAAGGAGCGCGGGGTGCTGACGCGGCAGGGGCCGTTTTTGTTGACGGCGGCAACCAGCGCGGAAATCTATGGCCCGTTGGGCTTTGGTTTCCCCAATGCGCGTGCCATGCGCGTGGCGGAAAAAATGGGGCTGTATTCCGAGGCCGGGCAGATGGCCGAAGTGCGCTGGGAGCCTGCTTCGCCGCGTGCCCGCCTGCGCAGCCGGGTGCGCAGCCTGGCCAGTGGGAGCGCGCCAGACCGGGCCATGGTCGATTCATTGTGGGCCGCCATGGCGCACGACCTGCGCGGCGGCGTGGTCGGCGTGAGGGA
>JAHFQQ010000269.1 GCA_023259235.1 Polaromonas sp.
CCGTCGTGCGCAACGCCGCCAACTGGGTCGAGGCGCAAAAAGTCGATGGTCTCACGCTGGAAATCGTGCGGCTGGAAGGGCGCACCCCGGTGCTGTTTTTCGAGATTGCGGCTTCTGCTGGCAGCGCGGTATCCGGGGCGACAAGTGTCGGGGCCAGCCCCACCGTGCTGATGTATGGGCATCTGGACAAACAGCCCGAGTTCAGCGGCTGGCGCAACGATCTCGGCCCGTGGACGCCGAAGTATGAAGATGGCAAGCTGTATGGCCGTGGTGGCGCTGATGACGGCTACGCGGTGTACGCCAGCATTGCCGCCGTGCAGGCGCTAAAAAGTCGGAACGTGCCCCATCCGCGCATTGTCGGGCTGATCGAAACCTGTGAAGAGAGTGGCTCCTACGACTTGTTGCCGTACCTGAACGCACTCAGGGAACGGATCGGCGACGTGGCGCTGGCGGTCTGCCTGGATTCGGGCGCCGGCAACTACGACCAGCTCTGGCTGACCACCAGCCTGCGCGGCAATGCGGCGGGCGTGCTGAGAGTCGAAGTGCTGACCGAAGGCATCCACTCGGGCGACGCCAGCGGCCTGGTGCCGTCGAGTTTTCGTATTTTGCGGCACCTGCTTGACCGTCTGGAAGATAGCCGGACCGGTCGCTTGCTGCCGCAAGGCTTTCACTGCGAGATCCCGGCTGAGCGGCTGGCCCAGGCAGAGGCCACGGCCCGAATTCTGGGCGACGAAGTTTACAAGCGCTTTCCGTGGGCGCATCATGACTGCAACGGTTTGACGCGCTTTGTTTTGCCGACCACCGTTGATCCGCTGCAGGCGCTGCTCAACCGTACCTGGCGGCCCACGTTAAGCGTTACCGGTGCCGAAGGTTTTCCGGCGCTGCAGGACGCGGGCAATGTGCTGCGCCCCTACAGCGCCTTCAAACTCTCGCTGCGTTTTCCGCCGCTGGTGGATGCCGGCGCAGCCGTGCGGGAGCTCAAAACCCTGCTCGAAGACAGCGCGCCTTGCCAGGCCAAGGTGACTTTTGAAAACCATGGCGGCGCCAGCGGCTGGAACGCGCCTGCGACCCAGCCATGGCTCGAGCAGGCCCTCAACGATGCTTCGCGAAGTTTTTTTGGCGCCCCTTGCGGTGCCATTGGAGAGGGCGGCACGATCCCGCTGATGGGTCTGCTGAGCCACGCCTTTCCACGGGCGCAAATGATGGTTTGCGGCGTGCTCGGTCCCAAAAGCAATGCCCACGGACCGAATGAGTTCCTGCATGTGCCCTATGCGAAAAAACTGACCGCCGCGGTGGCCCAGGTGATCGCCCGCGTGCCGGGCTGAAAAGCGCCCGCCGCGCCGGTGCCTTACTATCAGCCGGTTCAATCCGCTTTGTTCCATACCGGCTAGCGCAACATGCACTCCACGATTCTGGCGCCCTTTACCGCTCGCGATGGTGAAAATCTGGCTCTCCACGGGTGGCCAATCGAGGACTGGCGCAGCGAAATGGTCCGGTCGGGCCCCGCGGCGCTAGCGCCTCGTGGCGTGGTGCTGATTGTTCACGGTCTGGGCGAGCACGCCGGGCGTTACAAGCATGTGGCCGAGCAGTTGATCGAGTGGGGCTTTGCGGTGCGGGCCTACGACCAGCGCGGCCACGGCCGCTCCGGGGGAAAGCGCGGTGTGTTGCCCGAAGACGCGACGCTCCTTGAAGACTTGGCCGAAATGGTTGATGACACGCGCTTGCACTGCCTGCGTCTGCCGCAGCCGGTTAACCCTCTGGATGGCGCGCCACAGCCGCTGCCGCTGATCTTGCTCGGGCACAGCCTGGGCGGCTTGGTGGCGGGCCGGTTTGTCGGGTTGAAGATGCGCCCGGTCGATGGGCTGGTGATGTCATCGCCGGCCCTGGACGCGGGGCTCAGCGGTTTTCAAAAGCTGCTGCTTGCCGTACTGCCGCGGATTGCGCCCAATCTGTGCGTTGGCAACGGACTGAACCCCCGCTATATTTCCCACGACCAGCAAGTTGTCAGGAAATATCTGGCCGATCCCCTGGTGCACAATAAAATTTCGCCGCGGCTCGGCCGGTTCATTGCCGCGGCGGGTCCGGCCACGGTGGCGAGCGCTGCCAACTGGAACACCCCGACGCTGCTGATGTACGCGGGGGCCGACCGGCTGGTCAACCCGGCCGGCAGCCGCGCCTTTGCGCAAATCGCCGCCAGCTCACCGGCTGTCAAACCTGGTACCGTTACGGTGAAGTGTTTTGACGGGCTTTACCACGAGCTTTTCAACGAGACCGATACCGCGCCGGTGTTTGATACGTTAAGGGTGTGGCTGAACGCCTGGTTCTGAATAAAAAGTACACTTCACCCATATAGAATGGGTGTAGACAGCTATTGAAATAATAGTAAATTGGCGCTGTTGGCGCTTACCGTCCTTTCAGCAGGCCGCCCAGCATGCCCATCAGGTCGCCGCTGTTGCCCAGGCCCTGGGCGGGTGCATGGCCTTCAGGGGTCAGGTGATTGATGATGCCTGGCAAGAGCTGTGAAAGCTGGCCGGCGGCTTCATCGGGATTGACGCCCAGCCTGGCAGCAATGTCGGAAACCGTGCCCGAACCCAGTGCGCTGGTGATTTGGTCGCCGGATACCGCCTGGTTGGGGCCGCCGCCAATCCACGAACTGATGGCGCCCCCCAGGCCGGCCTGTTCAAACTTGCTCACCAGGCCGCCCAGGCCGCCGTGTTGGCCATCGTTGCCCAGCATGCCGGTGACGACCTGAACCAGTTGCGGATTGCTGGCCAGCATGCCGATGATGCCGCCCAGGCCCGCCTCGCTACCCGCCGCGCCTGGCTGGGGCTGCTGGCCCTTGTTCATGACCGCGCCCAATACCGAATCAAGTAGTCCCATGATCGACTCCAAAGTTGGTGAATAAAGAGCAGTGAATGCAGCCGACAGCGAAACCTGCGACCCTGCTCATGCATTCTGGCCTTGCCAGCGTTTCAGTGCAAGCCAACCCAGGGCCAGCCCGGTCAGGCCCAGCAGCGGCAGCGAGCCGATGTTCAGCAGCGTCCAGCCCCGGGTCGTGACCAGCACGCCCGAGGCCAGCGAAGATAGCGCCAGCACTACGAACACGCAAAAATTCAGCACGCCCTGAGCCCGGTCTTTTTCTTCAGGGCGGTACGCTGTCAGCGCCAGCGTGGTCGCGCCAGTGAAAAGAAAATTCCAGCCCAGCCCGAGCAGCAACAGCGCCGCCAGAAACTGCTTGAAATCCACCCCTGACAGCGCAATTGCCACGCACAGCGCATTGAGCACCAGCCCCGCCGCCATGATCGGCAGCGTGCCAAAGCGCTTGATCAGGTGGCCGGTAAAAAATCCTGGCGCGAACATGCCGATCACATGCCACTCCAGCACCAGCGCAACGTCGGAAAACGGCAGGCTGCAGATTTGCATGGCAATCGGCGTGGCAGCCATCAGCAGGTTCATCACGCCATAGCCCAGCGCGCCGGCAGTCGCGGCAACGATGAAGGCGGGCTGACGCATGATTTCGCGCATCGGGCGGCCGCCGCCGGCCGTCTGCCGCGCGGGGGGCGGCGGAAACCGCACAAAAGCCAGCAGCGCCATTGCCAGCAGCGCCACGCCAGCCAGCGCCAGGTAGGCGCCGACAAACGGCACGTCGGTCAGGCCGCGCGTCCTGGCCGCCAGATTGGGCCCCACCACGGCGCCCAGCAGGCCGCCGGCCATGACCAGTGAAACCGCCTTCTCCCGAAAGGCAGGCAGCGCCAGTTCAGCGGCGGCAAAACGGTACAACTGTGCGTTGGCGTTGTAGTAGCCGGCAATCACCGTGGCGGCGACCAGCAGCCAGAAGTTGTGGTGGGAAGCCGCGTAGCCGCAAAGCAGGGCCGAGCCAAAAGCCACCACCAGCCCGAGCTGGAACGATGTGTTGCGGCCAAAGCGTCGCTGCGTGTGCGCCACCAGACCGGTGGAAAGCGCCCCGCCCACCACATAGCCCATCACCGGCAAGGTCGCCATCCAGCCCAGCGGCGCCAGATTCAGCCCGACCAGGCCATTGATGGCAATGAAGGTGACGTTGTTGGTGAGAAACAGTCCCTGGCAGATGGCCAGCAGCCAGAGATTGCGGTTCATTCAGCGGTCTTTGCAGTGGGCAAGAGTGTCAGCACCGCCAGCACCGCCAGCGGCGCGGTTTCGGCCCGCAGCACGCGCGCCCCGAGGGCGACGGGGATAAAGCCATGGGTGCGGGCGGCGGCTTCTTCGTCGGCGCTCAGGCCGCCTTCCGGGCCGCTCAAAGTGGTCAGGGCGGCGCTGCCGGCAGCGGCCTGGCTTAGCGGGCGCGTGCCTTGCTGCAGTGACAGCAGCAGCCTGCTGCCCGCAGCCGAATCGGCTGGCGCGC
>JAHFQQ010000270.1 GCA_023259235.1 Polaromonas sp.
TTTCAGACCTGACCGTTGACGCCACGACCGGGCAGATCACCCTGCGCGCTGAAGTTCCGAATCCGGACGGGCGATTGTTGCCAGGCCTGTATGTGCGCGTGCGCCTGGAGCAGGCTCAGGTCAGCAATGCCATGACGCTTCCCCAACAGGCGGTGACGCGGACGGCGCAAGGGGACTCGGTCATGGTGGTGGGTTCAGACGGGAAAGTCAAACCGCGGCCGGTGAAGATTGGTGGTCAGCAAGGCGGCCAGTGGATCGTTCTGGATGGCCTGAAAGTGGGTGAACAAGTCATGGTTGACGGATTCCAGAAGCTGCGCGGTGATGCGCCGGTCAAAGCTGTGCCCTGGCAGCCTGCAGGCAGTACACCGCCCGCTTCTGCCGGCAAGGCTGCTTCGGCACCTGCCGTCGCCGCGTCGGCCCCGGCTAGTGCTGCCGCTGGCGCCAGCCGCTAGGAAACGCCCGTCATGGCGAAATTTTTTATTGACCGGCCCATCTTTGCGTGGGTGATTGCGCTTTTCATCATGGTGCTCGGCGGTGTGGCCATCACGCAGTTGCCGATTGCCCAGTACCCGCCGGTGGCGCCGCCAGCCATCATCGTCTCGGTGGCGTACCCGGGCGCGTCGGCGCAAACGCTGGAAGACAGTGTGCTGTCTGTCATCGAGCGCGAGATGAATGGCTCGCCGGGCCTGATCTACATGGAGTCTGTGTCGCAGGCCAACGGTACCGGCTCGATCACGCTGAGTTTCGAGCCCGGCACCAATGCCGATCTGGCGCAGGTGGACGTGCAGAATCGTCTCTCGCGTGCCGCACCGCGCTTGCCGGCGGCAGTGACGCAGCAGGGCGTGCGCGTGGACAAGTCGCGCAGCAATTTCTTGCTGTTTGCCATGCTTTCATCCGATTCACCCGACTGGGACCCGGTGGCCCTGGGCGACTATGCCTCGCGCAACGTGGTGCCCGAGTTGCAGCGGCTCCCTGGCATTGGCCAGGCGCAACTGTTTGGTACCGAGCGCGCCATGCGGATCTGGATTGATCCGGACAAACTGCTTGGCTACAACCTGAGCAGCGCCGACGTCACCGCAGCCATCGGCGGACAGAACGCGCAGGTGTCAGCGGGTGAGATCGGTAGCCTTCCCAACGTTGCCGGCCAGAGTATTTCAGCGACCGTGGTGGTGAACGGCCAACTGGCCAGTGTGAAGGAGTTTGGCGCCATCATCCTGCGCGCCAACCCGGACGGCAGCACGGTGCGCCTGCGTGATGTGGCGCGCATCGAACTCGGGGGGCAATCGTATGCCACCTCGGCCCGCCTCAACGGCAAGCCTTCCGTTGGCGTGGGTTTGCAGCTTGCGCCGTCGGGCAACGCCCTGGCGGCGGCCAAGGCGGTGCGCGCCAAGATGACCGAGCTGGAGCGCTTTTTCCCGCAAGGCATGAAGTGGTCGATTCCCTACGACAGCTCGCGCTTTGTGCAAATTTCCATCACCCAGGTCGCTGTAACGCTGGCAGAAGCCGTCGTGCTTGTGTTCCTGGTAATGTTCCTGTTCCTGCAGAACCTGCGCTACACCATCATCCCGACCATTGTGGTGCCGGTGGCGCTGCTGGGCACCTTTGCCACGCTGCTGGCGCTGGGTTTTTCCATCAACGTACTGACCATGTTCGGCATGGTGCTGGTGATCGGCATCGTGGTGGACGACGCCATCGTGGTGGTGGAAAACGTCGAGCGCATCATGAGCGAGGAGGGATTGCCGCCGCTAGAGGCCACGCGCAAGGCCATGGGCCAGATCTCGGGCGCCATTGTGGGCGTGACCGTGGTGCTGATTTCCGTGTTTACCCCGCTGGCGTTCTTTGCCGGTTCGGTGGGCAATATCTACCGCCAGTTTGCCGCGGTCATGGTGGCGTCGATCGCGTTTTCCGCCTTCCTGGCGCTGTCGCTCACACCAGCACTTTGCGCTACGCTGCTCAAGCAGGTGGAGGCCGGGCACCACCATGCCAAGAGCGGTTTCTTTGGCTGGTTCAACCGGGGTTTTAGCAGCACCACCCACGGCTACGAAGGTCTGGTGGCGCGCGTACTGCGGCGTGCGCCGCGCACGCTGATCCTGTATCTCGCCATCGGTGTGGCGGCTGCGGTGGTCTATACGCGCCTGCCGACTTCTTTCCTGCCTGAAGAGGACCAAGGCACCATGCTGGTCAATGTCCAGCTTCCTCCTGGCGCTACCCAGGAGCGCACCCTGGCCGTGATGAAGCAGGTCGAAGGCTTCATGCTCAAGCAACCCGAGGTGCAAAGCATGGTGAGCGTGCTCGGTTTCAGTTTTTCCGGCCAGGGGCAGAACGCGGCGCTTGCGTTCATCACACTGACCGACTGGGACAAGCGCACGGGCCCAGGCAGTTCTGCCACGGGGTTGGCCGGGCGCGCCTTCGGTGCGCTCTCTGGTATTCGCGATGCCTTCATCTTCCCGCTTAACCCGCCGCCGATCCCCGAGCTCGGTTCTTCCTCGGGCTTCAGCTTCCGCCTGCAAGACCGCGCCGGCCTGGGTCACGACGCCCTGCTTGCGGCGCGCAACCAGTTGCTGGGCATGGCTGCCCAAAGCAAGCTGCTTTCCCAGGTGCGCCCTGACGGACTGGAAGATGCGCCGCAGTTGCAGATCGACATCGATCGCGCCCGAGCCAGTGCGCTTGGCGTGTCGTACGAAGCCATCAACAGCACCATTTCCACGGCGCTGGGTTCGGCCTATGTAAACGATTTTCCGAATGCCGGACGCCTGCAACGGGTGGTGGTGCAGGCCACTGCAAGCGCGCGCATGCAGCCCGACGACCTGCTGGCACTCAATGTGCCGAACGCACAGGGCAAGACTGTGCCGCTTTCCGCCTTTGCCAGCACGCATTGGGCGACAGGTGCCATGCAGACCGTGCGCTACAACGGCTATCCGGCCATGCGTATCAGTGGATCGGCCGCGCCCGGTCAGAGTACTGGTACGGCGATGGCAGAAATGGAGCGGCTCGCCGCGCAGCTGCCGACGGGTTTCGGCTACGAGTGGACCGGCCAGTCGCGTGAAGAAAAACTCGCTGGCTCGCAGGCCATCATCGTGTACGCCTTCTCCATTCTGGCGGTGTTTCTGTGCCTGGCGGCGCTGTATGAGAGCTGGTCCATCCCGTTGTCGGTCATCCTGGTGGTGCCGCTGGGCGTGCTGGGTGTGCTGCTCGCCACGCTTTTGCGGGGCTATTCGAACGACGTGTACTTCCAGGTGGGTTTGGTCACCATCATTGGCCTGTCGGCGAAAAACGCCATTTTGATCATCGAGTTTGCAAAAGACCTGCAGGCGCAGGGCAAGGGCGTGATTGAATCGGCACTGGCCGCGGCACATTTACGTTTTCGGCCCATCGTCATGACCTCGATGGCTTTCATGCTCGGCGTGCTGCCGTTGGCGCTGGCATCTGGCGCGGGCTCAGCGAGCCAGCGGGCCATCGGCACCGGCGTGATCGGTGGCATCCTCCTGGGCACCTCGCTGGCCGTATTCTTTGTACCTATTTTCTTCGTCATTATTCGCAGCTTTTTCAAGGGGAGCGAGCGACAACGGCAGATCTATTCTGAGCATGCCAGGGCAGCAGGCATCGAGGAAGATCAAGCCAATGAAGGGGAATCCCATGCGTAAGGCCCGGTTCGCGCTGGTAGGCGCTGCGCTGCTTACGGCAGGCTGCTCGATGATCCCGGCCTACGAGCGTCCCGCCGCGCCAGTCGCTGCCAGCTATCCGGCCTATCCCGGCGCGGCTGCGGCTGCGGTGGAAAACGCCGCCGCGCCTCAGGCTGCTGATGTGGCCTGGCAGGACTTTTTTACCGATGAAAAGCTCAAGCACCTGATCGAGCTGTCGCTGGCCAACAACCGGGACCTGCGTGTGGCGGTGCTCAATGTTGAGCAGGTGCGCGCCCAGTACCGGATTCGGCGTGCGGACCAGTTCCCGACGGTAACCGGCGTGCTAAGCGGTTCGCGCGCACCCACGGACGGCGGTGGCATCTCGAGCCTGTACAGTGTCGGACTGGCGGTGACGGCGTATGAACTGGACTTTTTTGGCCGTGTCAGCAGCCTGAAGGAAGCGGCACTGGGCCAATACCTGGCGACCGAAGAAGCCCGCAAGACCGCGCAGATCAGCCTGATTGCTGCCGTGGCCAATGCCTACCTGAGCGTTCTGGCCGATGAAGAACTGCTGGACATCACACGGCAAACCCTTGCGACGCGCGAGGACTCGCTGAAGCTGAACAAGTTGCGGTTTGACAATGGAGTCACGTCGGAACTCGACTACCGGCAGGCCGAGTCTCTCACCGAGGCGGCTCGCGTGGCCTATGCCCAGCAGCAACGCCAGCGTGCGCT
>JAHFQQ010000271.1 GCA_023259235.1 Polaromonas sp.
CATCGGCTTGGCGCGCCCCGGCACCTGCACCATGGCGCGTCGACCCGTGCGCACCGCACCGGTCACCAGGCGCACCGCCTGCACGCTGGCGGCAATCGTCCAGTTCAGCGGCGGCTGGCTCTGGAACAGCTTCAATGCGGTGGCCACGGTCTCGCCCACGGGCGTGGTCTGCGCGGCGCGGCCGATCAGTCCGTCCAGGCTGGCAAACGCCACCGGCCCGCTATGCAGCGCCACTCCGAGGGAAAATCCGGGCAAGCCGCGTCCGGCAAAGTGTTGCTGCGCGTAGGCATCGATGCGTTTGGTGGCGTCAGCCAGACCGAGCGCGGCTCGCACCGCGCGCAGGCCGTGGTTGACGGAAAGGGTGTCGCTGCCATCGACGAACACGCACAGCATGCCGTCGCCCACGAATTGCATCGAGTGCGCACCAAACAGGTACACGGTGTCGCCGACACTGCTGTAGAGTTGCTGCACGATGTCACTGAGCTCGGTGCCTGACAGACGCTGCGTCCACAGCTCGTAATCGTGCATGTCGGCAAACAACACCGTGGCACTGGCGAACTTTTCATTGGCTTGCGCCGGGCTGCTTTCGGGCCACTGTTCGCTCAGCGACTGGGCCATGCGGTGTTCGTAGAGCGCGCCAATTTTCTGGTGCTGCTCTTCCAGCGCGAGCTGCACGGCCTGGTCAACCACCTGCGCCCGCATGGCGTCGGCCCGGATCCGCCGGTTCAGTTGCGCACTGACGGCCTCGCGCAACTCCTGCGGTGCAAACGGCTTGGTCAGGTAGTCATCGGCCCCCGTGGTCATGCCCAGGCGCATGGAGCCGCGGTCTTGCAGCGAGGTGAGCAAAATCACGGGGGTAGCCGCCAGAGTCTCCTCGCGACGCACCTGATCAAGCACCTCAAACCCGTCGAGTTGCGGCATTTGAACGTCGCTGACCACCAGGCCGGGCCTGAATTCACGAATCAGCGCCAGGCCCCTGGCCCCATCTTCGGCGGCCATGATCTCATGACCTTCTTTTTTGAGCACCTGAGTGACCAGCATGCGGGTGCCTGCGTCGTCATCTATCACCACGATCAAGGACATGACAAAGTCTCGCTGTTTTCTGAATGGTCGGTCGGCTGGCGGCCCTGACTGTATGTTGCCGCTCACCGCACGCGCCGTGCCTGTAACTGGCATATTGTCGCCGCTGACCGCGTGCCAACACAGGGCATCCGTCACATTTTTTCGTTATGGGTTGCTGGTATCTGGATTTTGAACTGGCGCCGGTATGCCTGGCCGGAGCGCAAACCGACAACGGGCAACGGGCAGCGTTCAGGACGCCTTGAGGTCCAGCAGTGCCAGGGTGGCATTCATGACTTGTGGCAGGAACGCGAGCTGCACATGGGCCGCACCCCGCACCAGCCGGTTGTCAGCGCCGGGCAGCGTCGCGGTGGCGGCCGGAAACACGATGTTGTCGCAGTTGGAATACCAGCAGGTGAACAGCACGTGGCTGTTGGCGGGCAGGTCCTGGTCGAGCCGGGCGTGCCAGTCGGACTGCAAACGCATCTGGCGAGTGTTGTGCCCGTGACCAAAACGGGCCAGCCAGGTGCCGCGGTGCGGCGTGCCAATCGTTACCACATGATGTACACGGGCCTGGCCGTTCATTTGCCGGAGCCAGGCCCTTGCCGCCAGCCCACCCATGCTGTGGCACACCAGCAGCGGCGCCAGTCCGGTAGCGAGCGTGACCTGCCGAACCGCGGCCTCTATTTGCGGCGCATAGTCGTCAATGGAGCCAAACACGGGTTCCAGATTAACGGCGACGAAGGCGTGCCCGCGTCCCTGCAAGCGCTCGAGCCATGGCGTCCAGAAGCCCCGATTGCAAAAAAAGCCATGCACAAATATGACGCCGCGCTGTCCCTGAAGCGCCGCTGGCGGCGAAAGTTGATCGGCAACGGCATTGGAGCGGAAAGGCTGACGCCAGCAAAAGACCTGAGGCGCAACCGAGGTTTCACCCCGCCAAGCGCCAAACAGTTCCTTCCATGTCGGCTGGAGCGCGGAATCCTTCCGGTTGACGTACCGGAGTGCCATGAACTCCATTGCAAGAAGGACTGAGTAGCCTAGCGTAATAACCAAAAAACCGGCAACGGCCAGAACAGGGGCGCTGCTTGCGAAATAAAGCAGCCAGGCGCACGCGGCGGCAAGCAGGCACAGGGTGACAAGTTTTTGCAGTTGCGACAGCATGGGATGCAGCGCGAAGCTGGCGCTGGTCAGGCCAGCGTGACGTCCCGGCCCGCCAGGCGTTTGACCAGCCCTTGCGCCAGCCGGTTGGCCACGCCATAAACCGAAAGTTGCGGGTTGGCGCCAACGCTGGTTGGAAAAAGGGAGCCGTCATGAATCGAAAGGTTTTCGAGCTGCCAATGCACGCCATCGGGCCGGGTCACGCCGCCTTGCTCGGTGTGCGCCAGACCGCAACCGCCCATCACATGCGCACTCACCACCTTGAGCAGCCGCGGCTTCATGGGCAGCGCATTCACCGCGTCGCGCGCTTGCTGCCAGGAGGTGTAGGGTGCGGCCATCTCGTGCAACGGGAACACCTGCTTCGCACCCGCGGCAAACTGGATTTCCATCATTGACAGCAGGGCCCGGCGGCAGCCTTCCAGGATATAGCCGGTCAGGGGATAAGCCAGCACCGCGGAATCGTCACCGCGCAACCGGACCTGGCCACCGGAGGCCTCATCGTGGAAGCCGTCACGCAGCAGCGCCAGCAACGTGTGGTTGTGCGGAAAACTTGTCAGCAGATCGTGCTGGCCCTGGCCGAAACCGGGCACCGTGGAGGCGAAAATCACGGGATGCAGCGGTGGCACTTCAAGCTTGTAGCCGATGGGGCCATCAATCGCCTGTGTCTCCATGAAATGATCGGAGTAGATGCTTTGCGGCGCACCGTTCCACGCTTGCACTTTTTGCTCGAACACACTGGCAGACATCACCACCGGGTGCAAGAAGGTTCGCGCCCCGAGCCGGCCATGCGGGTCCGGCGCGCCCGAGCGCAACAGCACGGCCGGTGAATTGATGGCACCGCCTGCGAGAACATAGTGTTTCGCTATTATTTTTATAGCTACCTGCGCATGTCCTGTCTGGGCTAACGCCCCATTTTTCTCTACAACGCGACAGATCAGCGCGCTCACCCTGCCGTTGGACAACTCGAACTTTTCAGCCCGCGTTTCGGTCAGCAACTGCGCGCCCTGCTCGAGCGCCGCCGGAATGGTGGTGACCAGCATGGACTGCTTGGCGTTGGTCGGACAACCCAGGCCGCATGACCCCAAATTCCAGCAGCTCTTGACATTGCGTGAAATGACAGCGGTGGAAATTCCGAGCTTGGCCGCACCACGGTGCAGCAAATCGTTGTTCTCATTGGGCGCCATGAGCCAGGGCGAGATGTTCAGGCGCTGCTCCACCTGCGCGAAGTAGGGCGCGAGGGCTTCAACGCTAAAGCCATTCAAGCCAAACCTTTCCTGCCAAAACTTCAGTGTGGAGGCAGGCGTGCGAAACGAACTGGTCCAGTTGACCGTGGTCGAGCCGCCCACGCAGCGCCCCTGCAAAATGGTGATTGCCTTGTCTTCGGTCTTGCGCGCGGCGCTCTCCTGGTAAAGCGCTGGGTAGGCTTCAGACTCGAGCTGGTTGAAGTCGGTGCTGCTCTTGAGTGGCCCTTCTTCGATGATCAGCACCTGCAGCCCGGCCTTGGCCAGCAATTCGGCGGTAATGCCGGCACCGGCGCCGCTGCCGATAATGGCTACATCGCAAACGATTTTTGCAGGGGTCGAGCCGAACGCCCCACCAGATACTTTCCAGCCGCGTTGAATACCGGCCTTGATCGGATCTTCCAGTTGACTCATGCTGCCTTCGATGACTTTCAGAGCTTGCGGGGACCGGGGTAACCGAGCATGGACCAAGTCGATGCGTCAGAGAAGTATGCGCCCGCGGTGATGTCATGCAACGCGGCATAGGCCTGCTGGCGCAAGGCCAGCGTGGACATACGCATCCCCTGCAATGCTTGCTGGATGGCGCCCACGGAAGCTGCCGGCCAGGACTGGCTCAGGCCCGTGAGCATGCGCCGACCCGGCGCGCTGGCCAGCAAGGCCAGCAGTTGCGACAGCTCGCCTTGCGCGTGCGGTGGCAGTGCCTGCACCAGGCTATCAATCCGGCTGAGCAGGCCATTGAGCGCGACCTCGCGCGCGCCATCGTCAGCGGGCAGGCTCTTGTCGAGCACTGCGCGGCCGACCGCTGCAAACACCTCACGACCCGCAGCGCTCAATACGCCGCCTTGCAGCCCCGGCTGCAGCAGGGCCAGCGCGCCGCCAGCCACAA
>JAHFQQ010000027.1 GCA_023259235.1 Polaromonas sp.
CTACCGGCCCGGGCCGCGCTCAAGCCGCCAGTGCCTTCATCTCGCGGTACAGATCGGCCTTGCCTTCAAAACCGATGCCGGGCAGCTCGGGCAGCGTCACGAAGCTGTTGTCCACCTTCACCCCGTCAGGGAAGCCGCCAAACGGCTGGAACAGATCGGGGTAGGACTCGTTGTCGCCCAGACCCAAGCCGGCCGGACCCAATAGAACCTGCTTTTTGTCAAGCTTATTGACAAAAACCCGACTCCAGCCAAGGCAGGACGGGCGTCAGTAGCTATCTCTTCAATAGCAAATAGAGCCCGCCTACGGTTCAATCACCGAATGCCACCAGATCCTGAAGTCGCGGCACAAGCCGCCGGCCTCGAACTCGGCCACCGCCACGCCATCGAGCGCCAGACGCGGCAGCGGGTCACCCGGCTTGCGTGCGATCTGGTTGGTGCCGGTGGAGGCAGCCCACATCGCAAACATTTCCTCAGACGTGACCTGGTAAGTGGTATGCCAGTGCGCAATGCCGCTCAGCGCCTCGGCATGGAGAATTTCAAAAGTGAGCGCAATGTCAGCCTGCAGCTTGGTGCGCTGCCAGTACTGTTTGATCTGCGCGTGCCCGGTCTGCACCGAAAACGGCGTGTTGTGGTAACAGCCGTCGGCGGTAAAGAGCGAAGCCAGCAAGAATTCGTCACTGGTTTCCCACGCCTTTTTGTAGTTTTCCATGAAGCGTTGAATAAGCATCCGGGTCTTTCTGATTCTCAAAAATTGAGACGATCGCTCAATTATTGGAGTTTATTGGAATCTCACCCGGATTGCCCTGACTTCCAGTTTGCTTTATGAACTTGCCAAGTGCGGCCGATAGTGGCATCACCGCACGTCTTCAGGCTGATGCTGGCCAGTCAGGTCGGCAGCGCCGGAAAATCTTCATCGTCCCTTGCTTCAGGCCGTCCAATTCGCGAGTGTCTTATAAGCACCGTGGCCAAAACCGCTGCAGCGGCCGAACTCGCCATCAGGGGCGACGCGGCGATCATGTGGGCCACTCCGATGACGGTCTCGACGCTGACCTGCTGGACATGATCAACCAGGGCGAGCAAATCGCTCGATTGCACGTTCTGGACATCTTCAATCTGTACTTGCAGCTGCTGCCAGTTGCTGCGTAAGGGAATCTTCGCAAAAATGCCGCCGGCGACGGCAACGAGCGAGAGCACACCCAGTGGCCGAAGCAGGCGTGTAAGCAGGTGCCTGCGCACGAACGGGGAGGCCGACTCGAATGCGGCGACAACCAGTCGGACGAGCATGCGGTTGCGCACGACCGGGGAAGCGGCCTCATAGACCTGGACCACCTGTTCGACGCCAGGGATGTTTGCCATTGGGTGGACCGGATCGATTGTGGGCAGCAACTCAGAAATATCGTCAGGATTCACAATTTCACTCCTTTTGCAGGTGGCGTGGTCAAGCTTTCTTCGCACCACAGATGCGGCTTGACTCGTTCAGTTTGCCAATGCGGCATGCAAAATTTGATGCTTGCCGCGACAGCCGTGTCTGGCGCCGATGTATTGAAGGAATTGAGGGTAGTGCAGTATTGCAAAGTTCGTGCGAATCTTTCGTGACAGGTTGTATTCTTTTCAAGAAGGACATTACACCCGCGGACAGAAGCTTTGCCTATGGCGTCTTCGCTGTTCAGGCGGTCGTCGCGTTGACGGACTTCGTTGCCATTACGTCGGTACAGATGGGAAAGGCAGGTCAGAATCAGGGCGCCACTTGAACATAACGTCTTCGCTGACTGGCAGGGCCCGGTTTTCAGACACTGGGCGCAGTTGCTGGTAAAGCCAGTTATGCAGCGCGGACCCGCTTGTTAATGTCGGCTATCAATTCGATGCCAGATCGGATTTCCGCAAACGTGACGGCACTGACGAATAGGCTTTCAAGTCGTTGCGCAGTCACAAGGGCCATCACCTTGGCTTCCAGGCGCGGGGGTCGCAGTTCAGACGGGATATTGGTGCCGGGCAGCTAGCCCTTCACCGCATCACGTCCCGCAGCGGAGCATGAGTGGGCAGCGCGAGGGCCAGGTTGATCTCCGGGCAGTGTGCGGCTTGCAACCGTCAAAACAAAAGCAAGCGCCCCGCGTAAACTTTCCGGCCTGCGCGGGGCGTTGATCTTCGGAGCGTCGTCAGCGCTTACAGCACTTCAAACACACCCGCCGCACCCATGCCGCCGCCAATGCACATGGTCACGCAGACGCGCTTGGCGCCGCGACGCTTGCCTTCGATCAGGGCGTGGCCGGTCAGGCGCTGGCCGCTCACGCCGTATGGATGGCCGACGGCGATGGCGCCGCCGTTGACGTTAAGCCTGTCCATCGG
This sequence comes from Polaromonas sp., assembly GCA_023259235.1. Classification (GTDB taxonomy): domain Bacteria; phylum Pseudomonadota; class Gammaproteobacteria; order Burkholderiales; family Burkholderiaceae_C; genus Polaromonas. The sequence continues at coordinate 2,347 of JAHFQQ010000027.1, forward strand.
CAGCCCCAGCTTGTCGGCGCAATACAGCACCTGCACGGCAAATGCCTCGTTCAGTTCCCACAGATCGATGTCGCTGATCTTCAAACCGAGCCGGGCCAGCACCTTGGGGATGGCGAACGCCGGGCCAACGCCCATTTCATCGGGCTCACAGCCTGCCACGGCAAAGCCGAGAAAGCGACCCAAGGGTTCAAGGCCCTTTTTTTCGGCGGTTTTTTCGCTCATGACCACGACGGCACCGGCACCGTCGGAATACTGGCTGGCATTGCCCGCGGCAATCACGCCGCCCGGGATGGCGGGCTTGATACCGCTGATGCCTTCCCTGGTGGTGCCGGCGCGAATGCCTTCATCCTTGCTGACGGTGACCTGTTTGGTGGTGAGGCCCATGACCGGATCGGCGACACCCATGGTGACGGTGATCGGCGCGATCTCGGCCTCAAACAGGCCTGCGGCCAGTGCGGCGGTGGCCTTTTGCTGGCTGGCTGCGCCGTATTCGTCCATGCGGTCACGTGAAATGTTGTAGCGCTTGGCCACCTGCTCGGCCGTTTGCAGCATGCCCCAGTAGATCTCGGGCTTGTTCTTGACGAGCCAGCTTTCCTGCAGCATGTGGGTGTTCATTTCCTGCTGCACGCAGGAAATGCTCTCGACACCGCCGGCGACAAAAATATCGGCTTCACCGGTCATGATGCGCTGGGAGGCCAGGACAATGGTTTGCAGGCCGGAGGAGCAAAAACGATTCACCGTCATGCCCGACACGGTGACGGGGCAACCCGCGCGCAGTGCAATCTGGCGCCCAATGTTGGTACCCGTGGCGCCCTCGGGCGTGGCGCAGCCCATGATCACGTCTTCTACTTCGGCCGCTTCAATGCCGGCACGCGCGATTGCGTGTTGAACAGCATGGCCGCCCAGCGTGGCGCCATGCGTCATGTTGAAGGAGCCTTTCCAGCTCTTGGCAAGGGGGGTACGGGCGGTCGAAACGATTACGGCGGAAGTCATGGTGAATCCTTAAAGGTTATGCACATTCAGGGCGAGGGTGCCTTGGCACCCTCGCTCAACAATCGGTGGTAAAAGCGGATCGCCTCGGCGTAGTTGCTGGTGGACAGGCGCTCGTTGGTGCCGTGAAAGCGCTTGAGGTCTTCGGCATTGGCGCGCACCGGCGAGAACTTGAAGATGTGGTCGCTGAGCTCGCTGTAATGAATGGAATCCGTGGCCGCCACCATCAGGCCCGGCGCCACCAGCGTGCCGGGGAAGACTTCGCGGATCGTCTTGTTCATCAGGTGGTACTGGCTGGACGCCGTCGGGGCCACCTTTGATGCCTCTTGTGCGCCGGGTAGCGTGGTGACTTTGACCTTGCCCTCGCCAACAGCCTGCGCCAGCTCAGACTTCACGTGCTCCAGCACCTGGGCCTGGGTGTCGCCGGGCAGAATACGGAAGTTCACCGTGGCGTCGGCGCGGCCGGGCAGCACGTTTTCCTTGTTGCCGGCATTCACGATGGTCAGCGCCGTCGTGGTGCGCAGCATGGCGTTGGTGCTGGCAGCGCCTTCGAGCTGCTTTTGCACGATCGGGCCAAACAGCCACAGGTTGGACAACGCGACGCGCGAAAAGCCGCTCATTTCCGGGGCGATGGTGTCGAACATTTCACCGCCGACACCGCGAATGCTGGCAGGCAATTGCTTGTCATCGAGCTGCTTGAGTGCCGTGCTTATCATGCCAATGGCGCTGGTACCGTGCCTGGGCGGCATGGACGAATGCCCCGGCGTGGCTGAGACCGAAAGTTCCACCGACATGTAGCCCTTTTCGGCCACGCCAATCAGCGCGGCCGGCTTGGCCAAACCGGGGAGAACGCCGTTAAGAATCAGCAGGCCTTCGTCGATGACGAAATCCAGATGCACGCCGCGCTGCTTGAGCAAAGCGGCAATCTGGGTCGCGCCACGCAGGCCGCTCACCTCTTCGTCTGCGCCGTAGGCCAGGTACACGGTGCGCTCGGGCTGAAAACCACTGGCGACCAGCATCTCGACCGCTTCGAGCTGCGACATCAGGTTGCCCTTATCGTCCCAGGAACCGCGGCCCCAGATGAAGCCATCTTTTACTTCGCCGCTGAATGGTGATACCGCCCAGTCGCCCTCGGTGCCTGGTGCAATAGGCACTACGTCCTGGTGCGCCAACAGCAGGATGGGCGCAAGCTCTGGCTTGCTGCCGGGCCAAGTGTAGAGCAGGCTCAAGCCATTGACCACTTCGCGCTTGAGCGCGGCGTGGGTTTTGGGAAAGCGCTGCTCCAGCAAGGCATGGAACTGCTGGAACTGGTCGGCATTGAGCTGTGCGTTGTCACGCGACGAGATGGTGCGCAAGCGCACCGCCTCGCCAAGGCGCTTTGCCGCACCCTGCTCGTCCACTGGCAGCACGGCCAGCGGCGGCACGTCAAGCTGGCGCGAGCCCTTGCGCAGCGTGTTGACGGCCACCGCCGTCACCAGCAGCAGCAAAAGCGCCAGCAGAGCCAGAAAGAATTTCTTGATCACGGCCTAGTACTCGCGGGTCAGCTAAAACTCTTGCCTTCGGCTGCCAGCTTCGCGAGCAAGGGCGCGGGCTGCCAGAACGCCTGATCGTCCCTGGGATTCTGCGCAAAGCGGTTCATGGCCTGCACCACGTTGAACAGACCCTGCTCGCCCGCGTAGTGCATGGGGCCGCCGCGGTAGATCGGGAAGCCGTAGCCGGTGATGTAAACCATATCGATGTCGCCGGACTTGCTGGCAATACCGTCTTCGAGGATGTGCGCACCTTCGTTGACCAGCGCGTAAACCAGGCGCTGGACGATTTCTTCGTCGGAAATCTTGCGCGGCGTGATGCCGAGCTCCTTGCGATGGTCTTCAATCATCTTGCCCACCAACTCACTCGGAATGGCGTCGCGCCTGCCGGCCTGGTAGTCGTACCAGCCCGCGCCGGTCTTCTGACCGTAACGGCCCAGCTCGCACAGCTTGTCGGCGGTGCGGCTGTATTTCATGTCGGGGGTTTCCTGCGCGCGGCGCTTGCGGATGGCCCAGCCAATGTCGTTGCCGGCCAGGTCACCCATGCGGAACGGCCCCATGGCCATGCCGAATTTCTCCAGCGCCTTGTCGACCTGCTGGGGCGTTGCACCCTCGTCGAGCAAAAAGCCGGCTTGCTGGATGTAGCGCTCGATCATGCGGTTGCCGATGAAGCCGTCACAGACGCCGGAGACTACCGCCGTCTTCCTGATCTTTTTTCCCAGCGCCATGACGGTGGCCAGCACATCCTTGCCGGTCCTGGCGCCACGTACCACTTCAAGCAGTTTCATGACGTTGGCGGGGCTGAAAAAGTGGGTGCCAATGACGTCCTGCGGACGCTTGGTAAAGCCGGCAATTTTGTTCAGATCCAGCGTTGAGGTGTTGGAGGCCAGAATGGCGCCGGGTTTCATCACGCGGTCAAGTTCCCTGAAGACCGTTTCCTTGGCACCCATTTCCTCAAACACGGCTTCAATCACCATGTCGGCGTCTTTCAAATCGTCATAGTTCAGCGTGGTGCTGAGCAGGCTCATGCGCTGCTCGTACTTGTCCTGCTTGAGCTTGCCCTTCTTGACCTGGGCTTCATAGTTCTTCCTGATGGTGGCAAGGCCGCGGTCGAGGGCCTCCTGCTTCATCTCAAGCATCCTGACCGGAATGCCGGCGTTGAGGAAGTTCATGGAAATGCCGCCGCCCATGGTTCCGGCGCCAATCATGGCGATGGCTTTGATTTCACGTTTCGGCGCGTCCTGCGGCACATCGGGAATCTTGGAGGCGGCGCGCTCGGCCATGAAGATATGGCGTAGCGCGCGGCTTTCCGGCGTCCACATCAGGTTGATGAACAGTTCGCGCTCGAACCGCAGACCGTCATCAAATATGCGTTTGGTTGCCGCTTCTACCGCATCGACGCATTTGAGCGGCGCGGGAAAGTTTTTTGACATGCCTTTGACCATATTGCGGGCAAACTGGAAGTAGGCATCCCGATACGAGTGCTTGCAGGGCAGGTTGCGCACCAGCGGCAAGGGACGGGTATCGGCAATCGACTGGGCAAAAGCCAGCGCCTCTTGCACCAGCGATTCGGGCGAACTGGCCATCTTGTCAAACAGTTTTTGGCCGGGAATCTGCGCCAGCAGTTCGCTCTTGACGGGCTCGCCGCTCACGATCATGTTCAGGGCCGGCTCGACACCGAGCGCGCGCGGCAGGCGCTGGGTGCCGCCGGCGCCCGGCAGCAGGCCCAGCTTGACCTCGGGCAGCGCCACGATGCAACCGGGTGCCGCAATGCGGTAATGGCAGCCGAGCGCCAGTTCCAGGCCGCCGCCCATGCAGACAGTGTGAATCGCGGCAACAACAGGTTTGGATGAATTTTCAACCATCAAGATGACACTTAGCAGGTTGGGCTCCTGCAAGGCCTTGGGCGAGCCAAATTCCCTGATGTCGGCCCCACCTGAAAAAGCCTTGCCGGCACCGGTGATGACAATGGATTTGACGGTTGCATCCGAATTGGCCTTCTGCAAATGGTCGGTCAGGCTCAATCGGGTGACGTAGCCGAGGCCGTTGACCGGAGGGTTGCTCAGGCTGATCAACGCCACGCTGCCGTGAACTTGATAAAGGGTGGTCATGGGAGAGTTTCTTTCCTTGATTGAAGTTTCGCGGGTCCGGAACCCGGATGCCGTAGCATGCATCCGACACAAATAGTACGCTCGTTCTTTTTATTGTAATGGGGTTCGCAGCAGCATGCCTGTACTGTATGGTTGCGCTCCGCTCCAGTTTGTCCCAGTCGCAACAAGCCGGAAACCCCTCACACTTCGAGCCACTCTTTTCGCGTGTATGCATCGGCTCGCAGGCTGTCGGGCGTTCCGTCAAACACGATGCTGCCATGCCCCATCACCAGCGCCCGGTCGGAAATGGCCATGGCAATGGTGAGCTTCTGCTCAATCAAAAGCACCGAGATGCCCCGGGCTTTCAGTGCCTGTAGATACTGACCCACCAGTTCCACAATTTTCGGTGCCAGGCCTTCGGTCGGTTCATCGATGATGATCAGGTCGGGGTCGCCCATCAGCGTGCGACACAGCGTGAGCATTTGCTGCTCGCCCCCCGACAAGACCCCAGCTTCGGTGTTCTGGCGTTCCTTCAGACGCGGAAACATCCGGTACATGTCGTCAAACGACCAGCGGCTGCCCTGGCCGTTGCCTTTCTGGCCCAGCATGAGATTTTGCCGAACGGTGAGTGTCGGGAAAATATCGCGGCTCTCCGGCACATAACCAATACCAAGGTGCGCGACCTCGTAGGCCTTGCAGCCGGCAATCTGCCGGCCATTCCATTGAATCACCCCTTCGCACTTCACCAGGCCCATGATGGCCTTGGCCGTGGTGGACCGTCCGGAGCCATTCCGTCCCAGCAGGGCCACGATCTCTCCCGGTTGCACCTCAAGATGGACGCCATGCAACACGTGGCTTTTGCCATAGTAGGCGTGGAGTTTTTCGATCTTCAACATATAACGCTCCGACGGGCCGCCCCTAGGCCGCCATGAGCCCCCGTGCGGCAGCGCAAAACGCGAAGCGACAGGCGTGGGGGTCAAGGTGCGCAGCCCCGGGCCACCCCAGGCAGGACCCGCCCCGCCGAGGGGCAGCGCAGTACACGAAGTGACAAGCGTTGAGGTCATGTTTCAGTGTCCTCCCGCCTGCGAATCGGCCACGGAAGAACCGAGATAGGCCTCCTGCACGCGCTGGTTTGCGCGCACTGCGTCTGGCACATCAAAGGCCAGCACTTCGCCATATACCACTACTGCAATCCGGTCGGCCAGCCCAAACACCACACCCATGTCGTGCTCCACGGTGAGCAGCGTCTTGCCAACCGTGACTTCCTTGATCAGGGCGATAAAACGGCTGGTTTCGCTGCGGCTCATGCCGGCAGTCGGCTCATCGAGCAGGATGACATTGGCCCCTCCGCCGATGGTGATGCCGATCTCGAGCGCACGCTGCTCCGCGTAGGTCAGGTTGATGGCCAGCACGTCGCGCTTTTTGTCGAGCTTGATCATTTTCATAAGCTCTTCAGCGCGATCGTTCGCGTCATCCAGGCCCGCCAGGAATTTCAGGAAGCTGTATTTGTAGCCCAGGCTCCAGAGCACGCCGCAACGCAGGTTTTCGAACACGCTCAGCTTTGGAAAGATGTTGGTGATCTGAAAACTTCTCGATAAACCAAGGCGATTGATCTCAAAAGGTCTTTTCCCGTTGATCCGCTGGCCATTAAGCAGCACGTCGCCACTGCTGGGTTCAAAACGTCCGCTGATCAGATTGAAAAGCGTGGATTTACCGGCGCCGTTCGGGCCGATGATGCCGACCCGTTCGCCTGCCGTCACCGCAAGATTGACGCCGCGGATGATCTCGGTCTTGCCGAAATGTTTGCGCAGATCCCTGAGCTCCAGAGCGTATGGAGCCCCCACGCTATTCACAACGCCTCCCTGCGCTTGGCTTCTTTTTCAATGTAGTCCTGGATTTCTCCCCACTCCCGCAAGAATTGGCGGCGTGTCACCTCAAACAGGCCCAGCCCGGTCAGCATGACAAACGCGGCACCGAACCAGCTGTTCGGCCCCTTGGTATTCAGCGTGACGCCCAGGAATCGGAGCTCGGAGCCCAGCGTAGTGTTGAGCTGCAGGTGATAGACCATCTCGATCATGGCGCCGGCACCCGTCAGCAGTACCAGCGCGGTTACGGTCAACGCCAGGTAGCTGACCCACAGCTCCCTGAGTTTGCCGAAAGCAGCCACGCGCAGGTTCATCATGATCAGGCTGGCAATGCCGCCCGGCGCGTACATGACCATGAACAGGAACACCAGGCCCAGATACAACAGCCAGGCCTTGGTGAACTCCGACAGCAGCACAAAGGCCAGCACCATCAGGATGCCGCCGATGATGGGCCCGAAAAAGAAAGTGGCGCCGCCCAGGAACGTAAACAGCAAATAGGCGCCCGATCGCGCGGCACCAACGACTTCAGCGGTGACAATTTCAAAATTCAACGCGGCCAGCCCGCCAGAAATACCGGCAAAAAAGCCGGCAATGATAAAGGCGATATAACGCACTTTCTGGGTGTCATAGCCGACAAACTCAACGCGCTCTGGATTGTCGCGAACGGCGTTGAGCATGCGACCCAAAGGCGTGCCGGTGAAGGCGAACATGGCGGCGACCGCCACAAAGGTATAACAGGCGATCAGGTAGTAAACCTGAATCTGCGGACCAAAAGTAATCCCCAGCAGTGCCTTGCCCGTCACCCGGTTGCCCGAAACACCCCCCTCCCCGCCAAAAAATTCGGGGATCATCAGTGACATGGCAAAGACAAGTTCACCCAAGCCCAGTGTGATCATGGCGAAGGTCGTGCCCGACTTGCGGGTGGTGACATAACCAAGCAGCACGGCAAAGCCTGCCCCCGCCAATCCCCCTGTCAGCGGAACAGCGGAAACCGGAAGAGGCAAAGATCCGTTGCTTACGCTATTGAGCGCATGAATGGCGAGAAACGAACCCAGGCCGGTATACACCGCATGGCCGAAACTCAGCATGCCGCCTTGCCCCAGCAATATATTGTAGGAAAGGCAGGCAATGATGGCGATGCCCATCTGCGAGAGCACGGTCATTGCCAAGCCGCTGGAAAAAAAGAGCGGGGCCGCCGCGAGGATCAGGGCGAACAGCCCCCATGTCAGCCAGCGTCCGATATTCAGCGGTGCGAATTGGTAGTAGTTCTTCATCAATCAGCCCTCCCGCTTGCCCAGCAAACCACGGGGTCTGAAGATCAGGATAAGGACCAGAAACAGGTAGGGAAGGATGGGTGCAACCTGGGAAAGCGTGAGCTTGATGTAGGAGTTGTTGCGTACGGCATCGCCCAGTGGCAACCCGATCTGTTGCGCCAGGGTCGCCAATGAATAGTCGAATGCCACAGCAAAAGTTTGCATGACGCCGATCAGCAATGACGCCACGAAGGCCCCCGAGAGGGAGCCCATACCGCCGACCACCACAACGACAAAGATGATGGAACCCACCGTGGCGGCCATGGCCGGTTCCGTGAGAAAGGTACTGCCGCCAATCACGCCTGCCAGCCCGGCCAGGGCCGAACCGGCCCCAAACACCAGCATGAACACGCGGGGCACGTTGTGGCCCAGCGATTCAACAGCTTCCGGATGGGTCAGCGCTGCCTGGATCACCAGGCCGATGCGGGTACGGGTCAGCAGCGCCCACACCGAGGCCAGCATTACCAACGCTACCAGCATCATGAAGCCCCGGGTTGCGGGAAACGGTGAGCAGACGATTCGCACAGCGGCATCGGCTGTGCTGCAAAGCCCGGCAGGCGCGGCACCCCAGAGCAGGCTCAGCCCCTTGACCGAGTTGTTGATCAGCGTGAAGGCCGGACCCTGAAGCGATGCGGGGGGCTGGAATTCAAGGGCAATGCGTCCCCAGATCAGTTGCACCAGCTCGACAATCACATAAGATAGCCCGAAGGTGATCAGCAATTCGGGCACCGGCCCGAATTTGTGCACCTTGCGCAAAAAATGACGCTCAAAAAGCGCTCCTATGGCGCCAACGACCAGGGGGGCGATGACCAAGGCAGGCCAGAACCCGACGAATCGCGCCACGGTGTATCCGACATAGGCGCCAAGCATGTAAAAGCTCGCGTGCGCGAAATTCAGAACGCCCATCATGCTGAAAATCAGCGTGAGCCCGGAACTCAGCATGAACAGCAAAAGCCCGTAGCTCAACCCGTTGAGCATCGAGATGATGGCAAACTCCATTCCTGCTGACCCTTCCCACCGGTAAAATAAAAGAGCCCGACACGGCAGACCCGCTCGGGCTCCTGTTCAAGCGCTAGGGCCTGTTAACGCTATTTTTACAAATGCGAACGGGGTAAAAACAGTGCTAATCAAGGCGCGCGACGACGCCCAGACTGGGTGTCTGGGCTAGGAGTGCAACGCAGAGTAGCGCTGTTTTTACCCCATTCCCTTCGGGTTGCGATCAAAAAGACCCTGCGCGGCGTTGCAAAGCCTTGTCGGGGGCCGGCCCCGACGACGTTTTGCGCCTTGCTCAGTGCCTTTTTGACTCGCAACGCATCTTGCAAAAATAGCGTTAACAGACCCTATTGATCAGGGACGCTTCATCTGGCAGCTCGTCGGTGTGCTTGAAACATAGTTGGGGTATTCCTTGAGCGGCGCCAGTGTCATGCCGGTGTTTTCGGGGCTGTAGGGGTATTTGGCGCTGGCTTTCTGCCAGACCGATATGTACAGCGGCTGCTGCAGCTGATGATCGGTCCTGCGCATTTCCACTTCGCCGTTGAAGCTCTTGACCTTCAGGCCTTCCATCGCGAAGGCGACCTTCACCGGATCAGTGGATTTGGCCTTGGCCATGGCTGCGCCCAGCATTTCATAGATGCGAATGGTGGAGCCGGTGTAGAAGTCGTCGTTGTACTTGGCCTTGAACTCCTTCATCCACTTGTCCATTTGCCCTCCCATGTTGTAATGGTTGTAGGCAACCTGGTATACGCGACCGGCACCGTTGCTGCCCAGCGCCGTTGGCGTCCCCGTTACGCCGGCGTAGTAGGTAAAGAATTTGCCCGTGTAGCCATTTTCATTGGCTGCCTTGATCAGGAGCGACAGATCGGAGCCCCAGTTGCCAGTCACCACGGTGTCGGCACCGGAAGCCTTGATCTTGGCAATGTAGGGTGCAAAGTCACGCGTTTGCGCGAGCGGGTGCAAGTCTTCGCCCACGATCTGGATATCGGGTCGTTTTCGCGCCAGGGTCTCCTTGGTGTACTTCGCAACCTGCACGCCATGCGAATAATTCTGGCCCAGGATGTAAACCTTCTTGATGTCTTTCTGTTCGGCCATGAAGCTCGACATTGCCTCCATCTTCATGGAGGTGTCGGCATCAAACCGGAAATGCCAGAAACTGCACTTGCTGTTGGTCAGGTCCGGGTCCACTGCGGCGTCGTTGAGGTAAAGCACTTCCTTGCCGGGGTTGCGCTCGTTGTATTTGGAGACGGCATCCGTCAGGGCCAGGGCCACCGAAGAACCGTTGCCCTGAATGATATAGCGCGCTCCCTGATCAATGGCCGCTTTGAGCGCATTGAGACTTTCTGTCGGGCTGAGCTTGTTGTCAATGGCTGTGATTTCAAACTTCACGCCAGCCGGGTTGCCCGCACCACTGAATTTCTCGGCAAAAAACTGGTAGCCCTTGATCTGGCTCACGCCGACTGGTCCCAGCAGCCCGGTCAGGGGATCAATTCTGACCATTTTTACGGTTTCACCCTGCTGGGCGAAGGCCACGCCAACTGCCATCATCATGGCCGACGCCGCAACAATTTTCATGGTCAATTTCATCAGATGTCTCCTTGTTGACTGATGTGGGCAGAGTACAAGTATTTGCGCGTTGCAACATAGGGGATTGCCCTTAAAAACCGGTCGCGCTATCGCATAGGTGACAAACCGCCAAAGCAGAAAAAATTGGGCATTTGGCGACGTTCAGGTATTGCCGCGCAGAGTGCTATCGGGATGGTCACTCAGGTGACCCCCGACACATTACTCAGACCGGCAGTTTGTAGTCCTTCAATATAGCGCGAAGTCTGGTCTTGAGCATCTTGCCGGTTGCCCCCAACGGTATGGCATCCACGAACACCACGTCATCGGGGATCTGCCATTTGGCGGTCTTGCCTTCGTAAAACTTGAGGAGTTCCTCGCGCGAGACGTCCATGCCAGGCCTCTTGACGACGGCAATGATGGGCCGCTCATCCCACTTGGGGTGGGCAACGCCAATGCATGCCGCCATGGCCACTGCCGGATGCCCCACCGCAATATTTTCAATGTCGATGGAACTGATCCATTCACCCCCCGACTTGATGACGTCCTTGCTGCGATCGGTAATCTGCATGTAGGCATCAGTATCGATGGTCGCGACATCACCGGTGGGGAACCAGCCTTCGACCAGTGGATCACCGCCGTCGTCCTTGAAGTATTCGCGCAATATCCAGGGGCCCTTGACGTACAGATCACCGTAGGTCTTGCCGTCCCAGGGGAGTTCCTTGCCCGCCGAGTCGACGATTTTCATGTCCACACCGAAAAATGAGCGGCCCTGCTTGCTCAGAATCTTCAGCTGCTCGTCCTTGGACAGGGCCAGGTGGCTGTTCTTGAGGGTGCACACGGTTCCCAGGGGGCTCATTTCTGTCATACCCCATCCGTGCAGCACGGACACGCCGTAATCGTCCTTAAAGGCGCTGATCATCGCCGGCGGACAGGCCGAGCCACCGATGACGGTACGGTTCAGCACCGAGAAGTGCAGTTTGTTCGGCTTCATGTGGCCCAGCAGCATCTGCCACACCGTGGGCACGCCCGCGGCAAAGGTAACCTGTTCCGACTCGATCAGCTCGTACACCGACTTGCCATCCAGCGCCGGACCCGGAAACACCAGCTTGCAGCCGGTCATGGCCGCACTGTAGGGGATCCCCCAGGCATTGACGTGAAACATGGGGACTACCGGCAGCACCGAGTCTCGGGCGCTCAGGCACATGACGTCGGGCAGGCAGGCCGCATAGGCGTGCAGGATGGTCGAGCGGTGGCTGTACAGCACCCCCTTGGGATTGCCAGTGGTGCCGCTGGTGTAGCACAGGCTGGAGGCCGTGTTCTCGTCGAACATGGGCCAGGCATAGGTGGTGGCATGGCCGGCGATCCACGCCTCGTAGCTCACCAGGTTGGGGATGCCGCTGTCTGCCGGCAGCTTGTCGGCGTCGCACAGGGCCACCCACCGCTTCACTGTTGGGCAGCGCGCGTGCACGGCCTGCACAATGGGCAGGAACGTCATGTCAAAGCACAGCACCTGGTCTTCAGCATGGTTGGTGATCCAGACGATCTGGTCGGGATGCAGGCGCGGATTGACGGTATGCAGCACACGGCCCGAGCCGCTCACGCCGTAGTAAAGCTCCAGATGCCGGTAGCCATTCCAGGCCAGCGTGGCCACGCGCTCGCTAAAACCGATCTTCAGGCCATCCAGGGCATTGGCCACCTGGCGGGACCGTTTGGCCGCATCCTTGTAGGTGTAGCGATGCAAGTCGCCCTCCACCCGGCGCGACACGATTTCCGCGCTGCCGTGATGGCGCTCGGCAAACTCGATCAGTGACGAAATCAGCAACGGCTGGCTTTGCATCAAACCTAACATGGTCCGGTTCCTTTCTTGCCCGACTGGGCGTGCTTTAAAACTCGGGGATCGCGTGGCTGGATAGTACCGCGCATACCGCCTGTCCAGCCCCGGGGAAATCCCCAGCCACGCCGCCTCGGCGACACCAGCCAGCCTTTTGCCCCTGATTGCACAGGGCTGTCAGCGTCATAGCACAATGTGCCCATGACTACTGCCACCGACGCCATCCCTGCTGCACCAGGCCTGAAGTGGGTCAATAGTCTGGCCGGCCTGGGCCCGGATTTTTACACCGAACTTCAGCCTGCTCCGCTGCCGTCACCCTATTGGGTCGGGCGCAGCCGGGCCGCGGCGCGAGAGCTTGGGCTTGAAGAGCACTGGCTCGATTCCAGCGAGGCATTGGCGGTCTTGAGCGGCAACCGGTTGCCGCCGGGTGCCAGGCCGCTGGCCAGCGTCTATAGCGGTCACCAGTTTGGCATGTGGGCAGGTCAATTGGGTGATGGTCGGGCCATTTTGCTTGGAGAGATCGAAACAGCGCGCGGCCCGCAGGAAATCCAGCTCAAGGGATCGGGCAGAACGCCATACTCCCGCATGGGCGATGGCCGGGCCGTTCTGCGCAGCTCGATTCGTGAATTTCTGGCCTCCGAGGCGCTGCACGGCCTGGGCATACCGACCACCCGCGCGTTGTGCGTCATAGGCTCTGATGCGCCCGTGCGGCGTGAGGAAATCGAAACTGCTGCCATTGTCACGCGCTCGGCACCCAGTTTCATCCGCTTCGGCCATTTTGAACATTTCAGCTACCAGAACCAGCACATTCAGCTCAAAAAGCTGGCCGACTACGTGATCGACCGGTTTTACCCGGCCTGCCGCGAAGCCAGACAGCCCTATGCGGCGCTGCTCGAAGCGGTGAGTGAACGGACAGCGCATCTGATGGCCACCTGGCAGGCTGTCGGGTTTTGCCACGGCGTGATGAATACCGACAACATGAGCATTTTGGGCCTGACCATCGACTATGGGCCATTCCAGTTTCTTGACGCATTTGATCCCGGCCATGTCTGCAATCATTCGGATGACCAGGGCCGCTACGCCTATAACAAGCAGCCCAATATCGCTTACTGGAATCTGTTTTGCCTCGGCCAGGCCCTGCTGCCGCTGATGGATGATCAGGCACAGGCATTGGCGGCGCTGGAGCCCTATAAAACGTTGTTTCCCCAGGCACTTGAAGCGCGAATGTGCGCCAAACTTGGCCTTTCTGAAGCGAGGCCCGGGGATCAGCTTCTGATTGAAAGCACTTTCAGTCTATTGGCCGCCAACCGCGTTGACTACACCATTTTTTGGCGTCGCTTGTGCAACTTTACGCCGCAAACAGGTCACGAGCCGGTGCGCGACCTGTTTCCTGATCGTGAATCCTTCGATATCTGGGCGCTACAATATTCAGAGCGAATATCAAATGTGGATCAAGGGTTGAGAGCTGATTTGATGCTTGAAAATAACCCCAAATTCGTGCTGCGCAATCATTTGGGCGAAGAAGCCATCCGCGCCGCGAAACTAAAGGACTTTTCCGTGATCAACACCATGCTGACCTTGCTGCAGGCGCCATTCGACGAGCATCCTGGTCATGCCGGTTACGCCGATTTTCCGCCAGATTGGGCGGCTTCCATAGAAATCAGTTGCAGTTCCTGACCAGTCCCAACGCCCCGAAAATTTACATGACGGTACCAACATGAGCACAAAAATCGAAAAGACCGACGCCGAATGGAAGGCCTTGCTGGCTGAAAAGGGGGCTGAACCGGGCGCTTTTGAGGTCACTCGCCGGGCCGCCACCGAGCGCGCGTTTACCGGCAGACATGAAACCAATTTTTCAGAAGGCACGTATCGCTGTATCTGTTGCGGCGCCGACCTGTTCGACTCTACCAGCAAATTTGACGCGGGTTGCGGTTGGCCCAGCTTTTCACAGGAACTCAACGCGGGCGCCATTGAAGAGCATGTGGACCGAACCCGCGGCATGACACGCACCGAGACCGTTTGCGCCCAATGTGGCGCGCACCTGGGCCACGTGTTTCCCGATGGCCCAACACCCACCGGACTGCGTTACTGCATGAACTCCGCCTCGCTCGATTTCAAACCTCGATAGGCATGTGGCCCCCACGTTCGCTCACTGCGTGTAGCTCTCTGCCCCCCAAGGGGGCTGACCTTGCTTGGGGCGGCCCGGCGCTGCGGCCGTGGCCCCCACGTTCGCTCACTGCGTGTAGCTCTCTGCCCCCCGAGGGGGCTGGCCTTGCCTGGGGCGGCCCGGCGCTGCGGCCGTGGCCCCCACTTTCGTTCACTGCGTTCAGCTCTCTGCCCCCAGGACGCTCAAAATCTACCGCGATAATCACCTCATGAAGATTTTGTTTGATTTTTTGCCAATCGTACTTTTTTTTGGGATGTTCAAGTACGCTGAAGGGCACCGGGACTGGGCCGCCAGCACAGCGACCGACTGGCTGGGTTTCATGGTGTCGGGCGGCCTGGTAGGGCCTGCCGAGGCGCCGGTACTGCTGGCCACCATGGTCGTGATCGTGGCTACGCTGGCGCAAATTCTCTGGATCAAGGCCAGGGGCCGAAAAGTCGATGCAATGCTCTGGGTCAGCCTGAGCCTGGTCATGGTGCTGGGTGGCGCCACCATTTATTTCCACAGCGAAAGTTTCATTAAATGGAAACCGACCGTGCTGTACTGGGTCATGGGCGGCGCATTGCTGCTGGGCCAACTGGTATTCAAGAAAAACGGCATCAAGTCGCTGCTTGGCGCTCAAATGGTCCTGCCAGATTCGGTGTGGCGTACCGTCAATTTCAGTTGGGTTGGATTTTTTTCCGTGATGGGTTTCCTCAATCTTTGGGTAGCCTTCAATTTCCCGACCAGCACCTGGGTCAACTTCAAACTCTTTGGCGGTCTGGGCCTGATGCTGGTGTTTGTGCTGGTACAGGGCGTTTACCTGAACAAACATATCAAACCGGGAACTACACCATGAGCACGGACATCATTGCAGGCAGCGGCGCCAGGCCAAGGCCGTTTCACATCAGCGAAATTGAACAACAGTTGCGGGCGCAGTTGCAACCGAGCTACCTGCAAGTGCTGGACGAAACCGGCGCCCACGAGGGCCACGCGGGTGCCAATGCGGCGGGTTTTGGCTCGCACTTTCGCGTTCGCATTGCCTGCCCTGGCTTTGCGGGCAAGCGCAGCGTCGCATGCCACCGGCTTGTGTATGATGCAGTGCAAAATTTGATTGATCAGGGCTTGCACGCCCTGGCCATTGAAATTGTTGATTCACCCTGAAACCAATGCAAGACCTGAAACGTTAATCCCGACACCGGCAACCACTCGCCGGCAGTTGACCATCACCCAAGGACCCCAAGGAAATCATGAAGAAACCATTTTTATTCGCCGCTGCCGTTGCGAGCCTGCTGGCTCTGGGCACGCAAACCGCCCTGGCCCAGAATATTGCCATCGTCAATGGCAAGGCAGTGCCCCAATCCCGTGTGGATTCCCTGGCGCAGCAGGTCGTTCGCTCCGGTCGTCCGGTGACGCCGGAAATGCAGAGCCAACTGCGCGAGGAAGTCATCGCGCGCGAGGTCTTCATGCAAGAGGCTGAAAAACAGGGACTGGCCGCCAGTGATGACGTCAAGACCCAGATGGAACTGGCGCGCCAGACCATCCTGATCCGCGAACTGTTCGCCAACTTCCTGA
>JAHFQQ010000028.1 GCA_023259235.1 Polaromonas sp.
GAAACAAATGTGCCAAAGGCAGGAAGCTGCAATCAATGCATGGCTTTCCATTCCATCGTCCTTTGCCGCTGAAGTCATGGGCCATCAGGGTTTTGATGCCGTCACCGTCGACATGCAGCACGGCATGATCGGCTTTGAGCAGGCGGTGGGCATGTTCCAGGCGCTTTCGGCTACGCCGGCGTTGCCGCTGGCGCGCGTTTCCTGGAATGATCCGGCGCGGGTGATGCAATTGCTCGACGCCGGTGCCTGCGGCATTATCTGCCCCATGATTTCCTCGGTTGAAGAGGCGCGGTCATTCGTGTCGGCGTGCCGTTACCCGCCGGTTGGCACGCGTTCCTTCGGGCCGGCACGTGGGCTGCTATACGGCGGGCCGGATTATTTTGAACACGCCAACGACGAAACCCTGACCTTCGCCATGATCGAAACGCGCCAGGGGCTCGATGCCCTCGACGCTATCCTGGCCGTCGAAGGGCTGGACGGCATTTTTGTCGGCCCCAACGATCTTTCGCTGGCGCTGGGCAAGGCACCAAAGTCAGAGCCCGATGACCCGCAAGTGCGCGCGGCCATCGCCCATATTTGCGCGCGAACCCGCGCATACGGGAAAATCCCGGGAATTTTCTGCTCCGATGGAGCCGCCGCGGCCCGGCGCATTACTGAAGGTTTTTTGCTGGTCACGCCGGGCAACGACGTGGCACTGCTGTCGCGGGCCGCCCAGGATGCGGTTGAAGCAGCCAGAGGCACGCCTGCCGGGAAGCGGAGCGCGGGCTACTGATCACAACCGCCAGCTTTTCAAAATACCGCTCTCCGCCCCCCTTTTTTTTTAGCGCCTGCAACCGTAGCCGACTTAGCGCTGCTTGAATGGGCCTGACCGCCGATGGCGAATACAATCTCATAACACTTATCCGGATATCCCATGCCTCATGCCTTGCCAGATTTTGAACTTTCCGAGGAGCTGATTCGCAAGTTCGACAAATCAGGCCCGCGCTACACGTCTTACCCGACAGCGGACCGTTTCCACGGCGCCTTTACCGAGCAGTCGTACCTGGCCCATCTCGGGCAACGCGCGAAGAACACCAGCAATCCGCCGTTGTCGATCTATGTGCATTTGCCGTTTTGCGAATCACTGTGCTATTTTTGCGCCTGCAACAAGATCATCACCAAGGATCATGACCGGATTACCGAGTACCTGCGCTACCTGGACAAGGAAATGGCGCTGGTGGCCGCGCATATCGGCCCTGATCGCAAAGCGGTGCAACTGCATCTGGGCGGCGGCACGCCGACCTTTTTAAGCCATGACGAGCTGCGCCAACTGATGACGCTGCTGCGAAGCCACTTTGACTTTTTGCCAGATGCCGAGTTGGGCGTTGAAATCGATCCGCGTACTGTCCATGAGGGCACCCTGTCCCTGCTGGCCGGGCTCGGCTTTAATCGCAATAGCTTTGGCGTGCAGGACTTCGACCCTGCGGTGCAGCAGTCGGTCAATCGCATCCAGCCGCGGGAGATGGTGGAAAAGGCGGTGCAAGAAAGCCGCCGGACCGGGTTCGAGTCGATCAATGCCGACCTGATCTACGGCTTGCCCAAGCAGACGCTGGAGAGCTTCGGCCGTACCCTGGACAGCCTCATCCGGATCTCACCCGACCGCATTGCGCTCTACAACTACGCACATCTGCCACAGCGCTTCAAGGCGCAACGCCTGATTGTCGAGGCCGAGCTGCCTTCGGCCGAGCAGCGCCTGCAGATTTTCCTGATGTCGATGCGCCGGCTGCTCGAGGCTGGCTATGTGTATATCGGACTGGACCATTTTGCCAAGCCCGACGATGAACTGAACAAGGCGCGCCTGAACAGCAGCCTGCACCGAAATTTTCAGGGCTACACCACGCGCGCCGAGTGCGACCTGATCGGTTTTGGCGTTTCTGCCATCGGCAAGGTCGGCAACTCCTACAGCCAGTCGGTGCGAACCGTCAGCGCCTATTACCAGCACCTTGATGCGGGCCGGCTTCCGATTGAAAAAGGTTTTGAACTCAGCACCGACGATGTGATGCGGCGCCAGATCATCATGACGCTGATGTGCAGCGCGCCGGTTGAATTTCAAACCATCAATGGCGTTTATGGCATCGATTTCAAGTCGTATTTTGCGCAGGAGATTTCGCGCCTGAAAGAGTACGAAGACGCCGGCCTGATCACCATCGATCCAGACGCGATCCGGATCACGGCAAAAGGCCGGTTTTTCGTGCGTGCCAGCGGCATGGTGTTTGACAAATACCTCAATCAGCCAACCACATCGACCTACTCCAAGCTGATTTGAAGCCTGCCCGGCACACCAGTGACAGGTGTTCTTCAGCGCTGGTTTTACCAAAGGCCGCGCCGGCTCAGCGTTACCTGAGGGTCGTGACTATTTTTCGGTCTTCGTTTTCGCATGGAACCGGATCGGCTCGGCTGCCTTGCGATTGCCAATCCGAATTTCACTCTTTTTCATGATATCTGCCAGCGTCACGCCATCAAGCACGCCGAGGTACGCGTCCGTGGCGGAGTGCAATACCTCCTTGAGCACGCAGACAGAACTGTAGAGGCACTCATTCCTGACCTGATCAAAGCACTCGGCCATGAAAAAATCCGGCTCGGTACTGCGCACGAGTGCGCCGATGTTGATCTGCGCAGGTTCCTCGCCCAGCCTGACGCCACCGTTGCGGCCACGCACGGTTTCAATCACACCCAGGAGGCCGAGCTGATGCACCACCTTGGTCAAATGGTTTTTTGCAATGCCATGCACATCCGCAATTTCCTGGATGGTGACCAACCGCTCCCGATTCACGGCGAGGTGCATCAAGGCGCGTAGTGCGAAATCAGTGTAGGTAGTCAGTCTCATCGGGTGGTGAAAGGCGGTTGCATGAAAAACTGACGGGTCGCCGCAGGCCGGTTTAATCCAATAAGTTGGCCACGGCGTCATCAATGCACGCTTTCGGAGGTGGCAGAAAATCATTTTAAGATGGATATAATATACATGTTTGCATTGATGTCTATGAAATCCAGCGGTGGCAAGGCTTTATCCGTCAAACTTTCTTCAACGCGAGCACGGCAGACTTGCGATGCCCGCCATGCTGGAACCGGATTCCTGAACCAGTTTGTGGTGCGCCTGGCCGCGGCAATCGCAACCTCTATTCCCCGATAGTTAAGAACAGATGACTCCGTGACGCGCGATGCAATAATTTTCCAGGCTCCGCTGTGAACTACCTCGCAATCAAATATATCCATATCACCAGCGTTGTGCTGAGCGGCAGTTTTTTTCTGCTGCGTGGGCTCTGGATGCTGCGCGAATCAGACCTGTTGCGGCGGCGATGGGTCAAGGTTTTGCCGCACATCATCGATACGCTGCTGCTCGGCAGCGCATTGATCATGGTGTTCTGGAGCCGCCAGTACCCCTTTGTTCAGCCCTGGCTGACCGCCAAGGTCTTGGCGCTGCTGGTGTATATCGTGCTTGGCAGCGTGGCCCTCAAACGCGGCAGAACCCGGGCGGTGCGGCGTTGGGCTTTTGCGGCTGCCTTGGCGACCTTTGCCTACATCGTGGCGGTTGCGCTCACGCGGCATGCCATGCCTTTCTAGTGCGGTGTTGCACTCAAGGTAGCGATACCTGCTTGCCGCGCCGCCAGAAACGACCCATGAGCGGCTTGACACTGATGCCGTGCAGAATAATCGAAAGCGTCACCACAATCAGCGTCAGTTGTATCAATTGCAGGGAAAGCGCTTCGGGTAGCCCGTGTTGTATGGCATACATCAGGTAGTAAAGCGAGCCGATCCCGCGCACGCCAAACCAGCCGGTCATGCCGCGCATGCGCCAGACAGTGCGCGTGCCCAGCAGTCCAGCCAGCACGCTGACCGGGCGTGCAACCACAAACAGAAACAGCGCCAGCCCGACTGCTTCCCAACTCCATGAATTGAGAAACAGCGTGCCACCGACCAGCAAAATCAGCATCAGCTCTGAAAGCCTCTCCAGATGTTCCTTGAAGATCAGCGATCCCTCACTGACCGTTGGCAATGTCCCGCAATCGAGTCCCGCGTTTGAACTCGCCGGCGTGGTATCTACAGGCGTGCGCTGCTCAACACCATCGCGGGCAGTTTTGGCCAGTTTCAGTTCGGTCTGGCGTAGCGCCACGGCGGCGAAAAATACCGCCAGAAAACCCCAGGTGTGAAGCATGACCGCCAGCCCATAGACCACACCAATCAGTCCCAGGCCAAGGAAATCGTCCAGCAACTCATGGTTGTGTGGCGCCCGCCGAAGCGTCCAGCCCAGACGCGCCAGCGCAATACCGGCCGTGATGCCAATGGCGATGCCGCCCACGGTGGCCCATAGCACATCCACAACGAGCCATCGCATGCCGAAATCGCCAATTTCGTGCAGGCCCAGCAAGCCCAGGCCCAGCATCACGAAAGGAAAAGCACTGCCGTCGTTCATGCCCGCCTCACAGGTCAGGGTAAAGCGTAACTGGTCGCGGTCCCCTGGGTGGCGAATCTGCACATCGGTGGCCAGTACTGGATCGGTGGGCGCCAAAATTGCGCCCAGCAGCACCGCGGCGCCCAGGGGCAGCTCCAGCACATACCAGGCAAAGCCTGCCACCATCGCCACAGTGGCGGCCATGGAAACGGTGGCCAGCAAAATTGGCGCGCGCCAGCGGGTAAAACTGAACGGGACCGGCATTTTGACGCCGGCGGCAAACAGTGAAATCAATACTGCCACTTCGGTCAGCGCCTCCAGCAGCCTGGATTCCTTGAGCGGGTTGAAATGAAACAGATTGAGCCCGCTTGGTCCCACCAGCATCCCCACCGCCAGATAAATGATGGCAGCCGTGATCGGCGAGCGCTTGAGGACGGTGAACGTCAGGCCCATCACGAGCAGCAGTCCACCCACCATCAAGAACCATTGGGCATTAGTCATCGGCAGGTCTCAGGTACATCGGTCAAAGTCAATTCCGGGCGATTCGATGGTTGTCATAGGGGAATGCGGCCATTGTCGGCGCATTGCGGGCGGCCGCGAGACATCGACGGGCCGCTGGCACGCTTGGCTGCATTTGTCAAATCGACGCCCGAGTCCGGAAATAAATATTTTAGTAAAAAGTGGCTGTAGCCAATATTCAACAAGTGTAATCAGCTATCAAACACATAGCGCCTGGCGAACGATGCGGTACGGCTGGTACGGGCGCGAGCTGCCAGCAGGTGGCGGTAGACCCTTCGGGCGTGCTGCAAATATCCGAATCAGGACGGTACGTACGCGGTAAAGCGGCCTTGGCCTACATCGGGCTGCCTTGGGCGCCGGAATAATGAAGTTTCGTCCATTACAACGGAAGCGCCATGAAAAAGCATGTTTTGTTATCAGCCCTCGCCGCCACCACGTTGGCATTCAGTGGCCTTGCCTTCGCGCAGGGCCACAATGATTATCAGAATCGCAATGATCAGCAGCAGCGCGCAGGTCAACGTGGTGATCAGGGCCCGCGTGGCCATCAGAACGCAAGAAGGACTGGTCCACCCGAACAATCGCACGCTGGCGGGCGTGGCGCGGGTCCTGATCACAATTTTTACAAGGGTAGCCGTTTGCCGAGCAACTATCGCAGCAGATCCTACGTAGTCAATGACTGGCGCGGCCACCATCTGAGTGCGCCTCCCCGGGGCTACCACTGGGTGCAAACCGGCGGCGATTATGTGCTGGTCGGCACGACGAGCGGCATTATTTTTCAAATCAATTTAGGCCAATAAAATGGTCTGATTCGCCAAGCCGCCTTCGGGCGGTGGCTTCGCCGGGTGCGATGCTGACGGCGACCAAAAGCGGCAGCATCACGCCAGAACGGTCAGGCCCGCTGGCTCAGCCCAGGAACTTCATGTCGCGCAGCCAGGCGGCCAGACGTTCTGCAAAGATGCCATAGCCTTGTGCATTGGGATGAATCTGGTCAGACCGCAGTTCCGGGCGCGACAGCACATAAGCCCAGCCGCCAGCAAACAGCGCCACGCCGGTTTCTCCTGCAACGTCGGCATACACCTCGTGGTCTTTCAGTGAGCCGGTGGCCGCTGCCAGCAGAGCGGGCCTGGGCTGCGCAATCAGCACTACCTGTGCACTGCCGGCGGCGGTTTGTACGATCGCCTTGAGCGCTGCGTGTGTGCGTTCTGGTGGCAGGCTGCGCAAAAAGTCGTTGCCGCCAATTGATACCAGCACCAGGCCCGGCGTATTGTTGCGAAGCAGATCAGGCAAGCGCGCCAGGGCGCCCTCGGCAGTGTCACCGTTGATCCCGGCGTTTTGCGTGACATGGCCTGTCAGTTGTTCCAGTCGCTCTGGATAACCTGCGCCCGCCGCCGCGCCATAACCAAACGTCAGTGAATCGCCCAGACACAGCAGCGTGGCTTCGCTGGCCAGGGGTGTGCCGCGGGGCCTGGCTGTTTTGGAGCAGCCGCTGGCCAAAAGCAGCGTGCCGGCGAGGCCGCCGAGCAACAGGTGACGGCGGGCAGAATCGGGCTGCGCGTACATGGATTCGGTCATTACTGATAACAGGGGCAGCTTCCTGGAAGGCACTGGTTGGACTCCGAAATTGATTTGACACGCCAAGCCAGATTGATTATCCGCCTGCAACGCTTTGCGGCGACAATCCAGAAATCCATGGAAGCCATTCTCCCTCTGCAACTTCTGGTTGCCCCGGACAAGAACGACCCCCGGCCGCTGGTCATCTACCACGGCCGCAATTGCCCCGACGGCTTTGCCGCCGCGCTGGCGGCCTGGCTTTATTACGCGGGCAAAGCTGAGTTTTTGGCACTGGACCACGGCGACATCACTGCGCTGGAGCAGTTGCCCGTGCTTGACGGCCGCGCCGTGTATATCCTTGATTTTTCGTTCTCGCCCGAGCTGCTGCGCGGCGTCGAGGCGCGCGCCGCCAAGTTGGTGCTGCTCGACCACCACAAGAGCGCGGCCGAGAAACTTGCCGGCTTTGCCTGCCGCCGCGGCGTGGTGCACTTTGACATGGCCAAGTCGGGCGCCCGGCTGGCGTGGGAATTTTTTCAGCCGGCTGTGCCGTTGCCCGACCTGGTGCGCTTCATTGAAGACCGCGACATCTGGGTCTGGCGCTACCCCGAGAGCGCGGGCTTTCTGGCGGCGCTCGACATGGAGCCGCTGGACTTTGCCCGCTGGACCGAAATTGCCGCATTCAGCCCCGCGCAACAGACCGCCTTCATGGCGCGTGGCCAGGCCATGGACGAGAAAATCAGCAAGCTCGCCGCCGACATCGCCGAGGGCGCGCAGCCCATCATCTTCAACGGCCAGCGCGGCCTGATGGTCAACGCGCCCGGCGTGTTCCACAGCCTGGTCGGCGACCTGCTGTCGCGCAAGAGCGGTACCTTTGCGCTGATGTGGGTCGCTGGCAAGGGTGGCGTCGTCAGGGGCGGGCTGCGCTCGCAGCACGGCTTTGACTGCATCCCGCTGGCCGAGAGCTTGGGCGGCGGCGGCCACGCGCAGGCCTGCGGCTTCAAGATGGGCACCGAACGTTTGCCCGAGTTGCTCAGCGGTGTGTTTGAAGCGGCTGCCAAGCCTCCCCTGTGATTCAGAGTCAACAACGAATATCGGCGTTAGCCCGCACAACACGGGTCCAAGAAACTATTGAAATCACCCGGCCGCACGCCAGCGAACCACGAACTGGCGCTGGCGGCTGATCATGGCCGGGCCAGAGGCAGGATGTGGCACTCGTACCAGGAGGGGCTCATGGCTTGCACGCGTCTTTAGCCAGTGGAACCCGATCCCAATTGATCGGTGAAGGTTACCGCGTGCTGCGGCGCGGTGTGGACCTGCAGCGAGAACACATCCGGCCGGGCATAGTGGCCCACCGGGTCGAAGTCCATTTGCGACATCGGGATCACCGACAGGTCGAGTTCGGCTGTCAGCAGCGCGTCCTCGTTGTAAACCGGGCCAGCAAGCTTGCGGCCCATCGGGTCGATGATCATGCTGCCACCGCGCATCAGCACGGCGTCGGGCGCCTCGGGCAGCGCGTTGTGCATCCGGTCAGCCGGAAACTGGTCGCGCCGCAGGTGCTGGCAGGCCGACAGCACGAAGCAGCGGCCTTCCATCGCGATGTGCGTCATTGTGGCAGCCCAGGTGTCGCGGTCGTCGGCCGTTGGTGCGCAGTAGATGGTCACGCGCTGCTGGTACATCGCCATGCGCAGGGCCGGCATGTAGTTTTCCCAGCAGATCACCGCGCCCAGCTTGCCCCAGGGCGTGTCCACGGCCTTGAGCGTGGAGCCGTCCCCGAAGCCCCAGACCAGGCGCTCCAGCGCGGTCGGCGTGAGCTTGCGGTGCTTGCCCAGGATTTGTCCCTGCGCGCCAAGATAGACTGCGGTGCAGTACAGCGTGCCGCCGTCGCGCTCGATGATGCCCACCACCACATGCATGCGGTGCTGCGCGGCGGCCTTTGCCAGCAGCGCGATCTCCGGTCCGTCCAGCGTGACGGCCGAGTCGAAATAAAGTTTGTACTCGGCGCGTCCCTGCGGTGTGCGAGCGCCGAGGTAGATGTGAAAATCCGCGCCCTTGGGGTAGCCCCCGAGGTATGCCTCGGGGAAGATGATGAGCTCCGCGCCCTGTACAGCGGCCTGCGCCATGAGCGCCAGTGCGCGCTCCGCGGTGGTGCGCGTGTCCAGCAGGAACGTAGCGCCCTGTGCAACGGCGGCGGTCAGTTTCATGACGATTCCTCGGTAGCTCGAATGGGGGACGAGTGGCGCTTTGGTTTGGCGTTGTCGGCGGGCACCAAGGCAGTGTACTTCTGGTACGGCCCAGATAGCTGCTTGCGCTTTGTCTGCGCCGACAAGCAGCCTGTCGGAAGCTGTCCCACAATTGGTCGCTTGCACGCCACGGCCCGCGCTGGCGACTACCGGCAGCCGCGCGCGTCCGTCGATTGAAAAAAACCGGAACGCCAGCAAGCCGGTGACCATCTAATGATCAGGAACAGCCATGAATACCCAAAAAGCAGTGTTTTCCGCGCCCCTTGACGCCAGCTCCGATGCAGAGCTGGTCGATCTGGCCATTGCCGGCAATGATGCGGCGTTTTCGCAGATCATGCGGCGCCACAACCGTTTGCTGTTTCGCACCGCGCGCAGCATCCTCAAAAACGACGACGACACGCAGGATGCCTTGCAGGAGGCCTATCTGCGCGCCTGGCGTGCGCTGGCCAGCTTTCGCTCGGATGCCCGGCTTTCCACCTGGCTGGTGCGCATCGTGGTCAATGAAGCGCTGGGGCGGCTGCGGCGGCGTGGAGCCCAGGTGCTGCCGCTGAACGCGGCGATCGACGCAGATGGTGAAACCCTGGAGATGCAGATGCAGGCCAACCCCGATGACCAGCCCGAGCCCAGTGCCATGCGGGCGCAGATACGCCAGCAGATCGAAGCCCGGATTGACTCCTTGCCCGATTCGTTTCGCACCGTCTTCATGCTTCGCGGGGTCGAGGAGTTGAGCGTGGAGGAAACCGCCCTGGCGCTGGATATTCCCGATGCCACCGTGCGGTCCAGATATTTCCGTGCCCGCGGCATTTTGCGCGAAGGCCTTTCACGCGACATCGACATGGCCATCGGTGACGCGTTTTCATTTGCCGGCCAGCGCTGCGACAGGATTGTCGAGGGCGTGCTGGCCAGGATTGCCCACGAGCGTGAATCTTCCTGCTCGTGATTTTTGAAGTATGTTTTTCCCTACTGGAGATTGCCATGTCATTCTTTCAAATGTCCACCCCCGCTGCCGCACGGCGGCTGTTTCTTGGCCGCTCGGGCGGCCTGGTGTTGTCAGGGGCCGCCGTTGCGCTGCTCGCCGGCAATGATGCGCTGGCCGCCAAGGTGGGCGGCACCAAAGCCGCCGACGTCCAGATCCTCAACACGGCGATCGGCGCCGAACTGGAGGCCATCGCCGCCTATCAACTGGGTGCTGAAAGCAAATTGCTCACCAAGCCGGTGCTGGACCTGGCACTGACGTTTCAGGGGCACCACAAAGCGCACGCGGCGCTGCTTTCCGAAACGGTGGAAAAGCTGGGCGGAAAAGCCGCTGTGGCCAAGGCCAAATACAACTTTCCGGTTGACCAGCTGAAAGCGGAACTCGACGTGCTCAAGTTCGCAGCCACGCTTGAGCAGGGTGCCGTGAGCGCTTACCTGGGAGCCGTGCCGCTGTTTGCCAATCGCGACCTTGCCAAGGCGGCCGCGAGTATTTTGGGCGACGAAGCCATGCATTGGGCCATCCTGCGCCAGGCCATTGGCGAAGTCCCGGTGCCGTCTGCCTTCATGGCGTGATGATGCACCGCCATTTCGTTCGCGCCGCGTTGTTCGCACTGGCGGCCAGCAGCCTTGGCATGGTGGCCCATGCCGCGCCTGATGCGGCGCGCGGCGAGCAGTTGTATGCGCGTTGCGCAGCCTGCCACGCGCTGACCTACGATCGCGTCGGGCCCAGGCATTGCGGGCTGCTGGGCCGGCGCGCCGGCAGCGTGCCAGGCTTCGACTATTCGCCAGCCATGAAGAAGTCAGGCATTGTCTGGACCGAAAAAGCGCTCGATCGGTTCCTGACCAATCCGCTGGCCATGGTGCCCGGCACCGCCATGACCTATGCCGGCGTCCCCGAGGCCAGGGACCGCGCCGACCTGATCGCCTACCTCAAGGCGGCGAATGCGGGCGCGCCGTGTAGCCACTAATCAGCGGCGGCATCCCGGAAAGCTGCACAATTTGGCGCTTTATGCATGTTTTAGGCTCCTGGTCTCATTGGAATATGCGTAACAAGCTACTAAAAGTATAGCAAATATAAGGCGGCTGCGTTCCCCGGCACTGGAGCTGATCGGGGTGACTTGACCGCCCTGAGCCGCTGCACCAGCGCACCCGGCACAAGGCCGGCCGGCCACAGCAGGCGCCTGCAGTCAGAGTACCTCACTGGCGAAATCGGCCAGCCTTGAGCGCTCGCCGCGGGCCAGCGTGATGTGCCCGCCATGCGGCCAGCCCTTGAAGCGGTCCACTGCGAAGGTCATGCCCGACGAACCCTCGGTGAGGTAGGGCGTGTCAATCTGCGCCAGGTTTCCCATGCAGATGATCTTGGTGCCGGGGCCGGCCCGGGTGATCAGGGTTTTCATCTGCTTGGGCGTGAGGTTTTGCGCTTCGTCAATGATGACGTACTTATTCAGAAAGGTGCGGCCGCGCATGAAGTTCATGCTCTTGACCTTGATGCGCGACCGGATCAGTTCATTGGTGGCCGCGCGGCCCCATTCGCCGGTGCCGCTATCGGTTTTGCCGAGCACTTCCAGGTTGTCATCGAGAGCGCCCATCCAGGGGCCCATTTTTTCCTCTTCGGTGCCGGGCAGGAAGCCGATGTCTTCGCCCACCGACACCGTGGCGCGTGTCATGATGATTTCGGTATAGCGGCGGTCATCGAGCACCTGCGTCAGGCCGCTGGCCAGCGCCATCAGTGTCTTTCCGGTCCCCGCGGTGCCAGCCAGCGTGACGAAGTCAACCTCAGGGTCCATCAGCAGGTTCATGGCGAAATTCTGCTCGCGGTTGCGCGTGGTCACGCCCCACACCGCATTTTTCAGGTGGGTGTAGTCCTTGAGGGTTTTCAGAACCGCCGTTTTTGCCCGTATTTCGGTGACGCGCGCGTACAGCGGCGGCTCGCCCGGCGCCTCGAAAAATACAAACTGGTTGATCAGCAGGCTGAGCACAATCGGTCCCGAGATGCGGTAGAACGTACTGCTGCCCTGCTGCCAGCTTTCTATGGTTTTGCTTTGGCGTGTCCAGAAGTCCGCAGGCAGCGCAAACGAGCCGGAATACAGCATTTCGCCATCTTCCAGCGTCTTGTCATTCTGGTAGTCGTCGGTGGCCAGCCCGAGGGCCCTGGCCTTGACGCGCATGTTGATGTCCTTGGAAACCAGCACCACCTCGCGTGGTGCCCAGTCCTTGCGCAGCGCCTCGACCACGCCGAGGATCTGGTTGTCGGCCTTGCCTTGCGGCAAGCTTGTCGGCAGCGTATAGTTCAGCGCCTTGGTCTGGAAAAACAGGCTGCCGCCCGCTTCGCGATGCCCGGTGCTGTCGAGTTTGAGCCCCTTGGTGATGTCCGCGCCCTGAGTACCCGCCAGCGCGTCCAGCATGCGGCTGGTCTGGCGCGCATTGCGAGCCACCTCGGTCATGCCCTTCTTGTGGCCATCGAGTTCCTCGAGCACGATCATGGGCAAAAAGATGTCATGCTCCTCAAACCGGAACAGGCACATGGGGTCGTGCATCAGCACATTGGTGTCCAGAACGAACAGTTTGGCAGGGCCGGTGTACTTTATTTTTTTCGGCGCTGGCGTAGCCTGGAGCAGCGGCTCGCTCTTGTTTTTATAGCTGTGTGTACCTGTCTTTTCGGGGGCTGAAGGCTCTTTTCCCTTGTAAGCCAGCGGATGGCCGCCGCCGCTGTCAGGACGCTCGTCAAACTGGGTCAGCACCGGTGGCTTGCGGGCGGGTTCTGTCCTTTCCGTCTTTCGCGCAGCCCTTGCGGGGGCGCGCGCCGGCGCATCAAGCACATCGGAGGAGAGCAGTGCGGCACGTTTGGTCGGGGCGGGTGGCAAGGGCATGGTACGTGGAACTCTTTAGGGGATGATTGCAAAAAGCAAAAAAAATGCCGCCCTGAGGCCATGGCGGCATTTCCTTGAACGCAGTGGTGAAACTCAGCACGGCTTCATTATGCACAAGTCCCGTGACCGGGCAATCCGGTGTTGCAATGCGGCCTCAAGGCGGGCTCAGGCCGCTTTCTTGAGGGCCTTGACAGCCTTGAGAACATCGTCAACATGGCCGGGCACTTTCAGGCCGCGCCATTCTTCTTTCAGCAGGCCATCGGCCCCCACCAAAAAGGTGCTGCGCTCGATGCCCTTGACCTTCTTGCCGTACATGATCTTGTTTTTGACCACGCCGAACATGTGGCACATCTTTTCCTCAGTGTCCGCGATCAGCTCAAAAGGCAGCTCAAGCTTGGCCTTGAAGTCGTCGTGCGACTTCAAGTTGTCGCGCGATACGCCAAACACCGTCGCGCCGGCCTTGACGAAGTCCTTGTAGTGGTCACGAAACTGCATCGCTTCGGTGGTGCAGCCGGGAGTATTGTCCTTGGGATAAAAATACAGCACGACGACATGGCCTAAATGCGACTGGTTGGAAACCTTGACGCCGCCGGTGGCGATCGCTTCAAATTCGGGGAGTGGTTTGTTGACGACGACAGCCATGCTACGAGGACCCTGACGAAATTAGTTGTAATTAACCGTGGACGTTGGCGGCGGGCCCGGGCATTGGTCCTGGGCGCGACACCAAGTGCAACCTCGCATTTTACCCTGAAAGCCCGCGCAGGCATCATTGGGTGGGCGCTTCGGGTCCGGCTGGCTCGATCAGCAGGGCGGCGATGACCTGGCGTCCCTCGCCCGCCAGAATGTTGTAGGTGCGGCAAGCGGCCAGCGTGTCCATGGTTTCAAGGCCGATGCGCTGCTCCATCAATGCGCGCAAAAATGCCGGGGGCGGAAAGCGCAACCGCGTGCCGCTGCCAAAAATCACCAGTTCAGGCCGCGTTTTACCGAGAAGGGTGAAGTGCTCGGCGCTGAGCTGGTCAAAGCGCATGCACTGCCAGTCAAACTTTTCACCGCGCGAGCCGATCACAATGCTGCGTTCAATTTTTTCCGACACACCGTTGTGCCCCAGGCTTACCCAGCCGGGGCCGTAGCCGAGGATGGATTGCACATCGAAACGGTCAGGTTGGAGTTTCATGGAAAATTTGGGGCGTTGGAGATGCAGGGAAACGGCAACGGACAGGGACTGTGCGCGTGTCCCTTGCTGGGGGAAGCCGCCATTTATGTGGTCAAATTATAGATTCCGCCCGGATTTTCCGCTGCCTGGCTGGCCAATCCGGCCAATGCCCGGGGCTTAATGTATTTGCCAAACCATCTGCCGTGGCGGCCTTTGCGAGGATAGCCAGGAAGAGTGTCATGAAACCGATCACCAAATCCGCCAAGTTGGCCAACGTCTGCTACGACATCCGCGGCCCGATCATGGATCGGGCCAGGCAGATGGAGGAAGAGGGCCACAAGATCATCAAGCTGAACATCGGAAATCTCGCGGTGTTCGGCTTTGATTCGCCCGAGGAGATACAGCAGGACATGATCCGCAACCTGCCCAACTCATCCGGTTATTCGGACAGCAAGGGCATATTTGCGGCGCGCAAGGCGGTCATGCACGAGACGCAGAAGCAGGGAATCAAGGGCGTGACGCTGGACGACATTTACCTGGGAAATGGTGCGAGCGAGCTGATCGTGATGGCCACCAACGCCCTGCTCAACAATGGCGATGAGCTGCTGCTCCCCGCGCCCGACTATCCGCTGTGGACGGCGGCTGCCAGCCTGTCGGGCGGCACCCCGGTGCATTACCTGTGCGACGAAGCCAACGGCTGGATGCCGAATCTGGCCGACATTCGCGCCAAGATCACGCCGGCGACACGCGGCATCGTCGTCATCAACCCCAACAACCCGACTGGTGCGCTGTATTCCGACGAATTGTTGCGGGGCATTGTCGGGATTGCGCGCGAGCACGACCTGGTGATTTTTGCCGACGAGGTCTATGACAAGGTGCTCTACGACGGCGCGCGCCACACGACGCTTGCCAGCCTGTCGCAGGATGTACTGACGCTGACCTTCAACTCCCTGAGCAAAAGCTACCGCAGCTGCGGCTACCGGGCCGGCTGGATGGTGGTGTCGGGCGACAAGAAGCCCGCGCGCGACTATATCGAGGGGCTCAACATGCTCTCGAACATGCGACTGTGCTCCAATGTGCCGGGCCAGTGGGCGATCCAGACCGCGCTGGGCGGTTATCAGAGCATCAACGATCTGGTCGCCGAGGGCGGGCGCCTGCGCCGCCAGCGCGATCTGGCCCATGAACTGATCACCGCCATTCCGGGCGTGAGCTGCGTCAAGCCCAGCGCGGCGCTCTACATGTTTCCCCGGCTGGACCCCAAGAGCTATCCGATCACCGATGACCGCCAGTTCTTTCTCGAATTGCTCGAGGAAACCCGTGTCATGCTGGTGCAGGGCACCGGGTTCAACTGGGCCACGCCGGATCATTTTCGCATCGTCTTCCTGCCGCATGAGGACGACTTGCGCGAAGCCATCGGCCGGATTGCCGGGTTTCTTGAGGCATGGCGCAACAACCGGACCTGATTTTCGATTTTCCATAAAACAGACGTCAAGCGATCATGAAACCAACGAATTTGAGCCCGATCCGGGTAGGCCTTTTGGGAATCGGGACAGTCGGCAGCGGCACCTTCAACGTCCTGCTACGCAACCAGGAAGAAATCCGCCGCCGCGCCGGCCGCGGCATCGAGATCACCATGGTGGCCGATCTTGACGTGGCGCGCGCCAGGGCCGTGGTCGGTGACGGCGTGCGGGTGGTCGATGATGCGCGCAAGGTGATCGCCGACCCGGACATTGACATCGTGGTCGAGCTCATCGGTGGTTATGGCATTGCCAGGCAACTGGTGCTGGAGGCGATCGAGGCAGGCAAGCATGTGGTGACGGCCAACAAGGCGCTGCTGGCCGTGCATGGCACCGAGATTTTCGCCGCCGCGCACCGCAAGGGCGTCATGGTCGCGTTCGAGGCAGCCGTGGCCGGCGGCATTCCGATCATCAAGGCCCTGCGCGAGGGCCTGACCGCCAACAGCATCCAGTGGATTGTCGGCATCATCAACGGCACCACCAACTTCATCCTGTCCGAGATGCGCGACAAGGCACTGGACTTCGCCGTGGCGTTAAAGCAGGCGCAGCAGCTGGGCTACGCCGAGGCCGATCCAACCTTCGACATCGAAGGCGTGGACGCCGCGCACAAGGTCACCCTGATGTCGGCAATCGCCTTTGGCATACCGGTGCAGTTTGACAAGGCCTATGTGGAGGGTATCAGCCAGCTGGCCGCGCAGGACATCCGCTATGCCGAGCAGTTGGGCTACCGCATCAAGCTGCTCGGCATCACCAAGCGCGCCGCCAACGGCATCGAGTTGCGCGTGCATCCCAGCCTGGTGCCGGCCAAACGCCTGCTTGCCAATGTCGAGGGCGCGATGAACGCCGTGGTGGTGCAGGGCGATGCCGTCGGCGCCACGCTGTACTACGGCAAGGGGGCAGGCAGCGAGCCCACCGCCAGCGCGGTAATCGCCGATCTGGTCGATATCGCGCGCCTGCATACGGCCGACCCCGAGCATCGCGTGCCGCACCTGGCGTTCCAGCCAGACGCGATGAGCGACCTGGCCATTGTTCCCATGAGCGAAGTGGTAACCAGCTACTACCTGCGCCTGAAAGTCGCCGATGAAGCCGGTGTGCTGGCCAGAGTCACCGGCATTCTTGCCGAGGCCGGCATCAGCATCGACGCGGTGCTGCAGCGCGAAGCCGATGACGTGGGCGGCGAAGGCGCCACGCAAACCGACCTCATCATCCTCACCCACGACTGTGTGGAAGCAAAAATGAACCAGGCGCTGGCGCAAATGCAGGTGCTGCCCACGGTGCTGGCACCGATCACGCGCATCCGCAAGGAGGAACTCGCCTGATGCGCTACCTTTCCACGCGCGGTCATGCCGATCGCAAGCGCTTTTGCGAAATCCTGCTCGAAGGCCTGGCTCCCGATGGCGGCCTGTACTTGCCCGAGCACTATCCGCAGGTTGACGACGCCACGCTGACAAGGTGGCGCCGCCTGGGCTATGCCGATCTGGCGTTTGAAGTGCTGTCGCTGTATATCGACGACATTGCAGCGGCCGACCTGAAGGCGATCTGCGCAAAGACCTACACCGAAGAAGTTTTTGGCACACCAGATATTGTTCCGCTGCGCCCGCTTGAGCCCGGCCTGTACCTCGAAGCGCTTTCCAACGGCCCGACACTGGCCTTCAAGGACATCGCCATGCAACTGCTTGGCAACCTGTTCGAGTACGAACTGGCGCGCCGCGGCGAAGAACTCAACATCCTGGGCGCCACCAGCGGCGACACCGGCAGCGCCGCCGAATACGCCATGCGCGGCAAAAAAGGCGTGCGGGTTTTCATGACCTCGCCCAAGGGCCGCATGAGCCCGTTCCAGCAGGCGCAGATGTTCAGCCTGCAGGACGAAAACATCCACAACATCGCCGTTGAAGGCGTGTTTGACGACTGCCAGGACATCGTCAAGGCAGTGTCCAACGATCTGGACTTCAAGCGCAAGTACAAAATTGGCACCGTCAACTCGATCAATTGGGCGCGACTGCTGGCGCAGGTGGTGTACTACTTTGCCGGTTACCTGCGGTCGACGACCAGCAATGCGCAGAAAGTCAGCTTCACCGTGCCCAGCGGCAATTTCGGCAATGTCTGCGCCGGCCATGTGGCGCGCAGCATGGGGCTGCCAATTGAACGGCTGGTGGTGGCCACCAATGAAAACGATGTGCTCGACGAGTTCTTCCGCGCTGGCGTCTACCGGGTGCGCAGCAGCGCCGACACCTTTGAAACCTCCAGCCCGTCGATGGACATTTCCAAGGCGTCGAATTTCGAGCGCTTTGTATTTGACCTGCTGGGTCGCGACGGCGACCAGACCAGAGCGCTGTTTCAGGACGCACTGGCACGTCACGGAAGTTTTGACCTGAGCGCCACGCCGGCCTTCAAATCGATTGCCGGTCGCTACGGTTTTGTCAGCGGCAAGAGCACGCACGCCAACCGGCTGGCCACGATCAAGAATACTTATGAACGCTTTGGCGAGATGATCGACACGCACACCGCCGATGGCCTGAAGGTGGCGCGCGAGCATCTTCAGCCGGGCGTGCCCATG
>JAHFQQ010000029.1 GCA_023259235.1 Polaromonas sp.
TAGTTTAGGAGAAAGCGGGAGGCCCGCGCGCCGACAACGGCGCGGCGGTGAAACAGGTAACCGGCGCTGCCGCAATGCCTTGCAGCACATGGGTCAGCGCTTGTGCCGGCTCGGCCGTCAGCGGTGCGTCCGGCGGTGGGGCGCTGCTGGTGGCGCACAGGGGGCAATCGAGCGTGAAACTGACGGCCTTTTTGCTGCCGTCATCGCTCTTGACCAGCAGCTTCATCACGCCCGAACCCGAGCAGACCAGCTCCATTGCCTGTGGCTTGACCAGCGGCGAGGCCACCGCCGCGCCGAGCGACAGCACAAACCACAGCAGCACCAGGCGGGCGAGATTTTTGGCGGAGCGCAGGCTATGCATGACGGCCCATTATTACAAATATTGCCTGGCCCGACTTGCCGGATTGGACGCAATACAACACTGGCACCGGTTATCTGTCGGGTTTGCCGCCCAGCCGGCGGTACACGGTGGCGCGGCTGACGCCCAGCGTTCTGGCCGCTTTCATGACATTGCCCCTGGCTTCATTCACGGCTTTGCGTATCAAGGCTGTCTCAATGTCTTTCAGCGGCAGCTCAGGCGCCCGCGCCGCTGCGCCGCTGCGCCGGCCCGACGTGGCCGGGCGATCCGGCCGCAGCGGCAGCGCGTGCAGGCGAAGGCCGGACCACAGGGGCACTTCAATGGACGCCTGCAAACCTGACACAGCGCCGGTTGCGGCATCAAACAGCCTCTCCCAGGGCATGGCAAACAGTTCGCTGCCGTGCACCGGCGCCGGATTGGCTGAATCAAGGTGCGCCACCATCTGCCGCGCCGCCGGATTGGCGCCCGTGACCCAGCCGTCCGCGTCCAGGCAGACCAGCCCGTCGCCGTCGTCTCCCAGGCAGTGCTGCGACCAGTTCAGCCGGATCAGCAGATGATGCGGCCGGCCCTGCGTGAGTGCGTTTTCGATACTGCGCGCCGATTGCGTGACCAGGTGCTTGAGTTCGGGCCGCTCCACCGCGTCGACGCCCGTCAGGTCAAGCATCCCTGCGCAGCGCCCGTCCGGCCCGAACAGCGGGGCGCCGGCGCAGCTATAGGCGCAATTGGCGGTGAAAAAATGTTCGCCGCGATGCAGCCAGACTGGCTGCAGCTCGGTCAGGGCCGCGCCGATGGCCGTGGTGCCGACGCTTTGCTCGGACAGGTTCACGCCAATTCGCGTGATCAGGTCGGCGCGCCGGTCACGCCGGTCGATCGGGCCGTTCACGTCCACCACCACGCCATCGGCGTTGGTCAAGATGGCAAAGTAGCGGGTGCTGGCAATCGCCGCGCCAAGCTTGTCCAGCACCGGCCGGGCGGCCTGAAGCAGCACATGGTTGGCCTCCTCGGTGCGGCGTAGGGCTTGCGGCGCAATCACATCGAAGGCCACTTCCTGCTCCGGCCGCTTTCCGCTGGCCAGGCAGCGCCGCCAGGAGCGTTCGATCCACGGGTCGGCCAGCGCACCGGGCAGGCTTGTCCCGCATTCCAGCACCGCCTGGCGGGCTTGCGCGATCTGCCGCAGGCGTTGTTCGGCGGAGCGTATGAGAACAGACAGCATGCGTGGTTGAAATTGGGCGTCGGGAGCGACAGCGTACCAGACCTGGCTGCGCCGTGCCACCTGGCCGTGAATTGCTCCATTTTGAGAATTTCGCGTGGGCTCGGCAGGATTCCTAGGGTTTAACCTAGGCCTGTAGGGAACTGCTGATCCAACAATGGAGTGTTTTACCCATAGCCCCAAGACCACAGGAGATTAGCCCATGCAAGTACAGCTCAAAATCAACGGCAAATCACAGAGCATCGAAACCCCTCCCAACACACTGCTGGTGCAGGTACTGCGCGAGCAGCTCCACCTGACCGGCACCCACGTGGGCTGCGATACTGCCCAGTGCGGTGCCTGCACCGTCATCATGGACGGGCGCGCCGTCAAGTCATGCAACATCCTGGCCGCGCAGGCCGAAGGGTGCGAGGTCACCACCATCGAGGGACTGGCCCAGCCCGACGGCACCATGCACCCGATGCAGGCGGCTTTCAAGGAGTGCCACGGCCTGCAGTGCGGTTTTTGCACCACCGGCATGGTCATGAACGCGGTCGATCTGTGCCAGCACCATCCCAAGGCCAGTGAAAGCGAAATCCGCGAGCTGCTCGAAGGCAACATCTGCCGCTGCACGGGCTACCAGAACATCGTCAAGGCGGTGCAGCAGGGCGCCGCCGCCATGGCGGCCTGAGATTGCCGTCATTGCGAGCAAAGCGCGGCAATCCATAGCACCGCCGTATCACGAGTTGCCGTTTCACCAAATTTCCCCATCTTTCAGGAGTACACAAATGGGTGCATCCGATTTCGTCAATCTGCCAAATATTGGCGCTTCCATCCGCCGCAAGGAAGACTACCGGTTTCTGACCGGCGGCGGGCAATACACCGACGACATCACGCTGGCCAACCAGAGCTACGCGGTGTTCGTGCGCTCGCCGCATGCGCACGCCAACATCAAGGGCATCGACACTGCTGCCGCCAGGGCGGCTCCCGGTGTGCTCGGCGTATTTGTCGGCGCTGACGTGGCGGCCGACAAGCTTAACGGGCTGCCGTGCGGCTGGCTGATTACCAGCACCGACGGCACGCCCATGAAGGAGCCGCCGCACCCGATCCTGGCGCAGGGCAAGGTGCGCTATGTCGGCGACCACGTTGCCATGGTGGTGGCCGAGACGCTGGAGCAGGCCAAAAATGCCGCCGAGCTGGTCGAGGTGGACTACGACGTCCTGACCGCCGTCGTGAAAGTCACCGACGCCGCCAGGGCCGCGCCCCTGCACGATGCCGCGCCCGACAACCACTGCTACAAGTGGGCCATCGGCGACAAGGCGCAGGTTGACGCGGCCTTTGCCGCGGCCGCCCATGTCACCAAACTCGACCTGGTCAATAACCGCCTGATTCCCAACGCCATGGAGCCGCGCGCGGTGATTGGCTCATACAACCGCGCCACCGACGAATACACGCTGTACGTGTCGAACCAGAACCCGCACGTCGAGCGCCTGCTGCTCACCGCGTTCGTGATGGGCCTGCCCGAGCACAAGGTGCGCGTGATCGCGCCCGACGTGGGCGGCGGCTTCGGCTCCAAGATCTATCTGTATGCCGAAGACGTGTGCCTGACCTGGGCCGCCAAAAAGCTCAACCGCAGCATCAAATGGACGGCCGAGCGCAGCGAATCATTTGTCAGCGACGCGCATGGCCGCGACCACGTCAGCCATGCCGAAATGGCGCTGGACAAAGACGGCAAATTTCTGGCGCTGCGCGTGCACACCAACGCCAACATGGGGGCCTATCTGTCGACCTTTGCGCCGTCGATACCCACCATTTTGTATGCAACCCTGCTGGCCGGCCAGTACACCACGCCGCAGATTTATGTCGAGGTCGATGCCTGGTTCACCAACACCGCGCCGGTCGATGCCTACCGCGGCGCCGGCCGTCCCGAGGCGACCTATCTGCTGGAGCGGCTGGTCACGCGCGCCGGCTGGGAGCTCGGCCTGGCCCAGGATGAAATCCGCCGCCGTAACATGATCACCCAGTTCCCCTACCAGACGCCGGTGGCGCTGCAGTACGACGTGGGCGACTTTCATTCCCTGATCAACCGCGCCAACGAGCTGGCCGACATTGCCGGCCTGGAGCAGCGCAAGGCCGCTTCCAGGGCCAGTGGCAAGGTGCGCGGCATCGGCTACTCCAGCTACATCGAGGCCTGCGGCCTGGCGCCGAGCAACATTGCCGGTGCGCTGGGGGCCCGCGCCGGCTTGTTCGAGTGCGGCGAGGTGCGGGTTCACCCCACCGGCAGCGTGACGGTGTTTACCGGCTCGCACAGCCACGGGCAGGGCCACGAAACCACCTTCGCCCAGGTGGTGGCTGCGCGCCTGGGCATTGCGGTTGACCAGGTCGATGTGGTGCACGGCGACACCGGGCGCGTGCCTTTCGGCATGGGCACCTATGGCTCGCGTTCCCTGGCGGTTGGCGGTTCGGCCATCATGAAGGCGCTTGACAAGATCGAGACCAAGGCCAAGAAAATCGCCGCCCACCTGATGGAGGCGAGCGACGCCGACGTGGAATTTGCCAACGGCGAATTCACCATCAAGGGCACCGACAAGAAGGTCACGTTCGGCCAGGTGGCGCTCACCGCCTATGTGCCGCACAACTACCCGCTTGACAAGCTTGAGCCCGGCCTGAATGAAACCGCGTTCTACGACCCGACCAACTTCACCTTCCCGGCCGGCACCCACATCTGCGAAGTGGAGATCGACCCGGCCACGGGCGAAGTGCGGGTCGACCGCTTCACCGCGGTGGACGATTTTGGCACCATCATCAACCCGATGATCGTGGCCGGCCAGGTGCATGGCGGAGTGGCGCAGGGCATCGGCCAGGCGCTGTTTGAGCGCTGCGTCTATGACGAGGAATCGGGCCAGTTGCTGACCGGCTCGATGATGGATTACGCCATGCCACGCGCCGAAGACATTCCCAATTTCACCCTTGACACGCTGTCAACCCCGTGCAGCCACAACCCGCTGGGCTCCAAGGGTTGCGGCGAGGCCGGCGCCATCGGCTCGCCGCCGGCGGTGATCAATGCCGTGCTCGACGCACTCAAACCACTGGGCGTGACCGAGTTCGACATGCCCGCATCGCCCGGACGCGTCTGGCAGGCCATTGAATCGGCCAAACACTGAAACCCTTCCAAGGAGACACCACCATGTATGCATTCACCCTGGAACGCCCCACCACCCTGGCTGCCGCTGCGCAGCTCACCGCCGACGGCGCCAAAGCCCTGGCTGGCGGCCAGACCCTGCTGGCGTCAATGAAGCAGCGCCTGGCCAGCCCCGATCAGCTGGCCGACCTGAGCGGCATCAAGGAGCTCAGCGGCATCAGGCGCGAGGGCAATGACTTTGTCATCGGCGCCATGATGCGCCATGCCGACGTTGCCGCCAATGCCGAACTGAAGGCGGCCTTGCCCGCGCTGGCCGGGCTGGCGGCGCACATCGGCGACCGCCAGGTGCGCGCCATGGGCACGCTGGGCGGTTCGGTGGCCAACAACGACCCCGCCGCCTGCTACCCCAGCGCGGTGCTGGCGCTGGGCGCAACCATTCACACCACCGCGCGCAAGATCGCCGCCGACGACTTTTTCCTTGGCATGTTTGCCACCGCGCTGAACGAGGGCGAACTGATTACCGCCATCAGTTTTCCCATTCCGAAGCGCGCCGCCTACATGAAATTCAAGCAGCCGGCCTCGCGCTTTGCGCTGGTGGGTGTGTTCATTGCGCAGTTTGACGCCGGCGTGCGCGTCGCCGTGACCGGCGCGGCCAACGGCGTGTTCCGGCATGCCGGGCTGGAAGCGGCCTTGAGCAAGAGCTTTACCCCGCAGGCCGCGGCGGCCGTCAAGATCGATGCCTCGGAACTCAACAGCGACATCCATGCCACGGCGGCCTACCGCGCCAACCTGATCAGCGTGCAAACCCAGCGCGGCGTGGCCAAGGCGCTCGGCTAGGCGGCCGGTACCTGAAAACCCGGCGCTGCCAAGCGTCGGGTTTTCCGCCATTATCTTAAGCATTTTAGGCCTCCCGCCCATGTGTAGCGGGCGTGAGCAGCTATTAAAGTCATAGTAATTGACAGATCGATTCCGATGACCCCTTTCCCAAGTATTGACGCGCTGACCCAGGCGTTGAAGGACGCGGGCTACTTTGCCGACCGGCGCCTTGCCACCGCCGTTTTTCTGGCGCTGAAACTGCAGCGCCCGCTGTTGCTCGAAGGCGAGCCCGGCGTCGGCAAGACCGAGCTGGCCAAGGCGCTGGCCGTGGCGCTGCGGCGGCAACTGATACGCCTGCAGTGTTACGATGGGCTGGAGCAGCGCGAAGCCCTGTACGAGTGGAACTACGCCGCGCAGTTGCTGCACATGCGCGCCGTCGAAGGCCACAGCGAGGGCCAGGACAATGTCGACGTCGAGCGCGAGGTTTACCAGCACCGCTACCTGATCCAGCGGCCGCTGCTGCAGGCGCTGCAAACACCCGCACCGGGCGCAGTGCTGCTAATTGACGAGGTGGACCGGGCCGACGAGCCCTTTGAGGCTTTTTTGCTCGAGTACCTGGGCGAGTACCAGGTCAGCATTCCCGAAATCGGCACCGTGCGCGCCGAGGTCACGCCGGTAACCATTCTCACCAGCAACCGTACGCGCGAGCTCAATGACGCCGTCAAGCGGCGCTGCCTCTACCACTGGCTCGACTATCCCGACCGCGAGCGCGAGCTGGCGATTGTGCGCGCCCAGGTGCCCGAGGCCGGTGAGCAGCTCTCGGCCCAGGTTGCCAACTTCGTCGACCGGCTGCGCCGCTCGCCATTCGGCAACGCCTTCCAGCGCGCGCCCGGCATTGCCGAAAGCGTGGAATGGGCCAGGGCGCTGCTGGCGCTCGACACGCTGGTGGTGGACCCCGAAGTCGTCGCCGACACCGCGGGCATCCTGTTCAAGCAGCGCGAAGACGTGGCGGCGCTCACGCACGAGCTGGCGGTGGAGTTGCTCAAGCCTGAAGAGGCGGGCGCATGAGACGGATGGTGCAAGTCCTGGGCTATTTCCCGCATCGATTCGAGGAGTACACGAAGTGACAAGCATCGTGGATCTCTATTTCAGCAGGGGCCGCGGATCTGGCTTCGCCAGTCCGCAGGAGCGCCCCCTCTGGGGGCAGCGTAGTACACGAAGCGACAAGCGTGGGGGCTCATGTTATTAGGTGACGCACGCCGCGGCAAACTCGCTGACAACATTGCCGGTTTTGGGCGGGCCTTGCGCCGCGCCGGCGTCAAGGTGGACAGCCAGCGCATCGCGCTGGCCAAGGAAGCCGCGCTGGCCGTTGGCATCGGCGAAAAGGAAGACCTGAGCGCGGCCTTCGAGGCCGTCATGGTCAGCCGCGAGCAGGACCGCCTGGTGTTTCGTGAACTGTTCGATGTGTATTTTCAGGACCCGAAAGTGGCCAACAAGCTGCTGGCGCAAATGCTGCCCAGCGCCGAAGGCACGGCCGAGCCGAGCAAGCGCCGTCCGCGTGTGCGCGAGGCGCTGGCGCCGCAAAAGGCCTTTGGCCAGCAGGCCAGGCCCGCTACCGAGGACCAGAAGGTCGAGTTTGACGCCGCCATGACGGCCAGCGACATCGAGCGCCTGCAGCACGCCGACTTCAACGCGCTTTCGGCCACCGAGTACCGTCTGGTCGAACGTTTGGCGCGCGACATCAAGCTGCCGCTGCCGCACTTTGCCTCGCGCCGCAGCCGGCCCGCGGCCTCGGGCGCGCGCATCCACTGGCCGGGCGTGATGCACCGGGCCGCCTCCA
The DNA here is from genome assembly GCA_023259235.1 of Polaromonas sp. Classification (GTDB taxonomy): domain Bacteria; phylum Pseudomonadota; class Gammaproteobacteria; order Burkholderiales; family Burkholderiaceae_C; genus Polaromonas. The sequence continues at coordinate 7,346 of JAHFQQ010000029.1, forward strand.
CCTGCGGCGAACTGATGCAACTGCCGCGGCTGGCGCGGCGCGAGCAGGCGCTGCCCCTGCTGGTGCTGGTGGACGTATCTGGCTCGATGGAGCGCTATGCGCGTTTGCTGCTGGCCTTTTTGCACGCCGCCACGCGCCGCCATCCGCAGCGCGATGTGTTTGCCTTCGGCATGCATCTGACCGACCTGACGCCGGCCTTTCACCAGGCTGATACCGATGAGATGCTGGCCCATGCCAGCCTGGCGATTGAAGACTTTGCCGGCGGCACCCGGCTCGGCGCTTCGCTGGCCAGTTTGCGCCAGCTCCATGCGCGCAGGCTGGTCGGGCGGCGCACCATCGTGCTGATCATCACCGACGGCCTGGACACCGGCGAGCCGGCCGAGCTGGCGCAAGAGCTGGCCTGGCTGCGCCGGCGCAGCCGCCGCCTGCTGTGGCTCAACCCCTTGCTGCGCTTTGACGGCTACGCGCCGCTGGCGCGCGGCGCGGCGGTGCTGCACGCCCATGCGCACGGCATGCTGGCGGTGCACAACCTGGCCAAGCTGGAGGAGCTGGCAGCCAGCCTGGCGACACTGATGAAAACCTAGCGCCAATTTTCGGCTGATCAGAAATTAACCAAGGACCCCATCATGGACATGCAAGGAAGCCGCCAACTGGCCATCACCCAGCAACAAGCCTGGGACGCGCTGAACGACCCGGCCGTGCTCAAGGTCTGCATTCCCGGCTGCGACAAGGTCGAGGCCAGCGGTGAAAACCAGTACGCCATCGCCATGGCGCTGAAGATCGGGCCAGTTTCGGCCAAATTCGCCGGCAAGATTGCGCTGAGTGACATCAACCCGCCAGCCAGCTACAAGCTGCTATTTGAAGGGCAGGGCGGCGTGGCCGGTTTTGGCAAGGGCAGCGCCGCCGTCAGGCTGGCGCCCAATGCCGATGGCTGTGCGCTCGATTACACCGTGCAGGCCCTGGTGGGCGGCAAGATCGCGCAGCTTGGGCAGCGGCTGATTGATGGCGCGGCCAAGTCCATGGCGGAAGATTTCTTCAAGCGCTTTGACCAGGAAATGCAGCGCCAGCACCCCGAGAGTTATGCTGCCAAAATGGTGATGGGCGACGTCAATGCGGAACCAGGCAGGCGCGCCCGGTTTCTGGGCCTGCCGGTATGGCTCTGGATTGTCGCCGCCGCCGTGCTGGCGCTGCTTGCCTGGCAAGCGTTCGGGCGGTAGCCAACCAATGAAAGGAGAGCAGACAGATGGAAAACCTCGATGTCATGGTGCTGCGCACCCTGCGCGACTGGCGCGCGGGTGGCCAGCACGCCCTGCTGGCCACCGTGGTGCGCACCTGGGGTTCGTCGCCGCGGCCGGTTGGCTCCATCATGGCGCTGCGCGAAGACGGCGTGGTGGTCGGCTCGGTATCGGGCGGCTGCATTGAAGACGACCTGATTGACCAGTACACGCAAGCTTACGCAGCGGCGGCCGCACCGGGCAGCGCCGGCCGGGCGGAGCCCAAAAAAATTCCGTCGGGCCCGCCCGCATTCATTAAATACGGCGTGACCGCCGAGGAAGCCCACCGCTTCGGCCTGCCCTGTGGCGGCACCCTGGAACTGCTGCTGGAATACGACCCCGATGCCGCCGCACTGGCGCAACTGGTTGAGTCGCTTGAAGCCGGGCACCTGACGCAGCGCGGCGTGCGCCTGCAAGACGGTGCCGTCACGATCGCCGCGGCCACCCAGCCCGCCGCGCTCAGCCTCTCGGCCAGCGAGCTCGTCAACACCTTCGGCCCCGAATACCGCATGCTGCTCATAGGTGCCGGCCAGCTCACCGAATACCTCGCCACCATGGCCCTGTTCTGCGGTTTTGCCGTAACGGTGTGCGACCCGCGCGAAGAATATCGCAGCGGCTGGCATGTGGCCGGCGCCAAGGTGCTCAGTGACATGCCCGACGACGTGGTGATCGCCTTCAAGCCGGACCGGCGCAGTTGCGTGATCGCGCTCACGCACGACCCCAAGCTCGACGATCTGGCGCTGATGGAAGCGCTGACCACCGACGCGTTTTACGTCGGCGCCATCGGCTCGCGGCGCAACAACGGCATGCGCAACCAACGTATGGCCGAGCACTTTGGCATGAGCGAAGCCGACCTGGCCCGCATGCGCGGCCCCATCGGCATCTATATCGGCAGCAAGACCCCGCCGGAAATTGCCGTGAGCGTGATGGCCGAAGTGCTGGCCGTGAAAAACGGCGTGGAGCTGCCTCGCGACATGGAAGTGGCGCATGCCAAAGACGAGCTGGCGGTGGCGGGCAATGATGCAGGAGAAATGGTGTGCTGGGTGGAGCGTTCGCCGCATTGAGGAAAAGTGCACGAATTTTAATAAACAGGCCTGTAGCCCTTACATAACGGGCATATTAAGCTATTAAAAACAGAGCATCACAGATGCCTGGATGCGCCGGTTTGATTGAAGCGGGCGCTGCTCTGCGGGGTCGGCCGCACACAGGGTGGTCGCCAACCGCCAGGTTGGCATCGCGCTTTTACACGTAAAAGGAGAACGGCAATGTGGGACCACATGGGCTACTACAACGGCGGCTGGGGCGCCATGGGCGTTGGCATGATCGGCATGTCATTGTTCTGGATTCTGCTGATCGTCGCCATCGTCGCGCTGGTGAGAGGCACCTGGAGATCGGGAGCCTCTGCCGCCAGGCGCCAGGAAAAGACGGCACTTGACATCCTGAAGGAGCGCTACGCCCGCGGCGAGATCGAAAAGGAAGAGTTCGAGCAGAAAAAGCGCGACCTGGCTGATTGATCCCCCCGCCATTTTTCGTGCTTCTTCCCTGGATTGCCCATCAAGCCGCCTCCCCGCCTTGCCGCAGCGCTACCAGAGAGTTGTGGGACAAAACCCGGCCGCCTTTATGCTTGAGGCTTTCCAGCCTGTTTCAGGGAACTCCGATGACCCCGCCCAAGACCATTTTCCGCGCCCTTTTTCTCGCCGCCGCCCTGCTGGCCGCGGCTTTCACCGCCCAGGCCGAGCCGGGCACGGTCGATGTCAAACAGGGGGCCAGCCTGCAAAGCCAGGGTACGTCGCTCATTGATGTGCGTGAACCCGACGAATACGCGCAGGGCCACGCGCCAGGCAGCACCCTGATTCCGCTGGGACAGCTTGAACAGCGCCTGCATGAACTCAGCGCCAGCAAAGACAAGCCCATTGCGCTGATTTGCCGCTCCGGCAACCGCTCCGGCATGGCGCAGAAGATTCTTGAAAAAGCCGGTTTCACCAAGACCGTCAACGTGGCGGGCGGCATGAACGCCTGGGCCAAGGCCGGGTTGCCAATGGTCATGGGGATCACATCCAAGTAGGAAAATGTTTCATTAGCCCTTATCCGCAGGGCATACGCAGCTATTAAAAACAGAGCAATACTGGTTGCCGCCAGGAAAATCAAGGGAGGCAAGTGGATCGGACCGAGCGCTTCTACAAAATTGAAAAGCTGTTGCGCCAGCGCAAGGTTGCCAGCTTTGCCGAATTGCAGTCTGAGCTGGAGGTTTCCCGTTCCACCCTCAAGCGCGATCTGGATTACCTGCGGACACGGCTGAATGTGCCCATTGAATGGAGCCGTCAAGCCGGTGGATACCGGTTGGTGGAATCCGCCGGGCTTTCGGACCCTGCGCATGAATTGCCGGGCCTGTGGTTCTCGTCCACCGAGATCCATGCGTTGCTGACCATGCAGCACCTGTTGGCCGGGCTGGACTCCGGCGGCCTGCTCACGCCCCATGTGGCACCGTTGATGGACCGGCTCAACGCCTTGTTGGGAAGCGCCAACAACGACGCACAGGAAGTGCGCCGCCGCGTGCACATCATCGCGCTGGCCAACCGCCCGGTGCGGCTCGGCCACTTCCAAACCGTGGGCTCCGCCCTGTTGCAGCGTAAGCGCCTGGCGCTCACCTATGCCGCGCGAGGTACCGGCGAATCGACCGAACGCGAAGTCTCGCCGCAGCGGCTGGTGCACTACCGTGGCAACTGGTACCTGGACGCGTGGTGCCACCTGCGGCGCGGCCTGCGCAACTTTGCCGTCGATGCCCTCACCGATGCACACCTGCTCGACACCCCGGCAAAGGAAGTGAGCGACGCCAAACTGGACGCCCTGTTTGGCCCCAGCTACGGCATCTTTTCAGGCGGCACTATCCGCTGGGCGCGCCTGCGTTTCACGCCTGAACGAGCCCGCTGGGTGGCGCAAGAGCAGTGGCACCCGAAACAGCAGGGAGCGCGGCAAGCCGACGGCAGCTACCTGCTGCGCCTCCCCTACACCGACCACCGCGAACTCATCATGGACATCCTCAAGCACGGGGCGCACTGCGAGGTGTTGGGGCCGCCAAGTCTGCGGCAGGCGGTGGCGGAGGAGGTGGGGAAGATGGCGGAGAAATATTTTTGAACAGGGCAGGACGGGTTCATCTGGTGAGCCTTTGCATATGCATACTACCGAAATGACCACCCACTTTGCTCACAGCGAGAACGACCATGGGCAACGGCATTTGCTCAAGGAACATCTTGGCTGTGTCTCCGTCTTGGCAGGAAAATTCGCAGCCGGGACAGCTTGGCAAGACGAGGCTGTTCTGGCTGGCCTGCTACATGACCTGGGTAAATTTGGCGACTTGTTTCAAGCAAGGCTGCAGGGTAAAGAAGCTGGGCTTGACCACTGGAGCTCTGGTGCCGTAGCCGCTTTACAGCACTACAGTGCGCTTGTGGCGGCCCTGGCAATTGAAGGTCACCACATTGGCTTGCAGGCGGCTGCTCCTGGTGTTCTTGCGCAGCGATTCAAGTCGGTTCTTGCAGGCGCGTCGCCGCTGGGCCAGCATATTCGCTTGTCTGACGGGAATCTGGGCCGTTTGCTTGAACGAGCAAAGCTTGACGGCCTGATGCTCGCAAAACCAGATCAGCCGGTGATTCCTCTGGGGCAACCAGATGCGTGGCAGTATGCCATCGCGCGCATGCTCGATGTGCGGATGCTGTTCTCTAGTTTGGTGGACGCAGATTTTCTCGACACCGAGGCTCACTTCAATGGGGGGCCGGAGGGCAAGCGGTATCGACCAGACGGTTTGCCCCTTGATGCAGGGCGTGCAGCGCTGGCACTCGATCACTACATGACAAAATCGGTGCGACCCGTGCGGCAACAGGGCCAGTCCAGCGACGATGTGGCTCAAACGCGTGCGCAGCTTTGGGATGCGGTGACCGAAGCGGCGACGCAGCCAACGGGCGTTTTCTCACTGACAGCACCCACAGGCTCTGGCAAGACACTGGCCATGCTGCAATTCGCATTGGCACACGCGAAACAAAATGGTCTCAAGCGCATCGTACTGGCCGTACCTTACCTCAGCATCATCGAACAGACTGCACGTGAATATAGAAAGGTGTTTTCCGATGATCCTGAATTCTTCATACTGGAACACCACAGCCTTGCTGGGGCCGGAGCGGAACAGTCCGACCCGAACAAGCACGACGACGCCGAGCGCCAGCGCAGACTTCATTCTGAAAACTGGGATGCACCCATCATCATCACGACCAACGTGCAGTTGCTTGAATCACTGTTTTCCAACCGGCCTTCAGCCTGCCGCAAGCTCCACCGGTTGCGCGACGCGATGATTCTTTTCGACGAGGCACAGAGCCTGCCGCAGCATCTGGCCGTGCCCACGCTCGCCGCGCTGTCGCACCTGGCGAGTGGCTACAACAACAGCGTCGTTTTCGCAACAGCAACGCAACCCGCCTTCGATACGCTGAATGCAGCCGTTCGCAAGCACGCAGTCTCAGGCTGGCAGCCCACCGAGATAGTTCCAGGGCATGCAGCCATGTTTGCACGTCTCAAGCGGGTCGAAGTTCAGTGGCCAAAGGTGGATGAATCGCTCTCTTGGGATGCGCTGGCTGACACGCTCCGCGCGGACGCGACACCGCAAGCCCTGTGTGTGCTCAACCTCAAGCGCCATGCATACGCGCTACTCAAGGCCATGGCGGGCGCGGATGGCCTGTTTCACCTCTCCACCAACCTCTGCGCAGCGCATCGTCGTGCGGTACTGGACGATGTGCGAAAGCGTCTCGACCCAGCCAATCCACAGCCGTGCCGACTGATTTCCACTCAGTGCGTTGAGGCCGGCGTCGATCTGGATTTCCCCCTCGTCTATCGCGCCATGGCACCGCTTGAAGCCGTCGCACAGGCTGCAGGACGTTGCAATCGTGAGGGGCGGATGAATCGAACGGGAATGCTTGGACAGGTGCGGGTGTTTGATCCTGCGCTGGACACCAGCGAGCGAAAACGCATGTTTCCAACCTTCACGTACTTTCAGGCCGCCGAGGTGACAGCCTCGTTGCTGCGCGAGAACTGCGGCGACCTGAACATCAACGATCCTGAGGTATTTCGTCGCTACTACCACAGGCTTTACAACCTGAGTCGGCCGGCCGATCAGAACCTCGATCTGACTGCGGCGATCACGGGGCTCGATTTCCCGGAAATCGCTCGTCGCTATCGGTTAATAGCTCAGGATGCCATTCAGATCGTGGTGCCATGGAAACCATGCATCGACGAATACAAGCGGTTGCGCGAGCAGGCTATTGCCAATGTGGATTACAAATGGATGCGCCGTGCACAGACACTGTCTGTCAGCATTCATCGCCTCAAGGCCGATCATCCGGCCTGGGGCCATCTGGTTCCGGCACACTTCCGGCGTGGCGGCGATTCGAATGAATGGTTTGTGCTAGAAGATCCAAAAGGGATTTTTTACGACGACATACTGGGCTTGCAGTTGCCCAATAGTCCAACGGACTTCTTTGCATGAAACATAAATATTGGATTGACTACAAGGACGTACTTTCATGACTCAACATGCCGCAGCGAATAGCCTAGCAGACCCTGACCGCAACACCCACACGCTTGAAGTATGGGGTGACTTTGCCTGCTTCACCCGGCCAGAGATGAAGGTGGAACGTTTTTCCTATCCAGTCATCACCCCTTCCGCTGCACGCGGTATCTTCGATGCAATCTACTGGGACGGCAAGCGTGACCGCGAGAAGATCGGCAACACAGTACGGGACATCATCCGCCCCTATTTCTACTGGCAGATCACGCGTATTGAAGTGCTTGAAATGCCGCGCTTCATTGCCTTGCGGCGCAATGAAGTCAAGGGTGTGGTGCCGGGTACTGCAACGCTCAACAAGTGGATGGCAGGCAAGGAAACGCCAGAACCACTTTGGGCCGATGGCAACGACGAAACAACGGGTCGTACCCAACGTCAGACCATGGCACTCAAGAACGTGCGTTATCGGCTAAAAGCCCGTATCGAGCCCCGCCCCAACCACACACATGAGTTGGGCAAGCTCAACGCATGCTTCCTGCGGCGTGCCAAGCACGGCAAATGCTTCCAGCAGCCTTACTTGGGGTGCCGGGAGTTCCCTGCCTTTTTCGAGTACATCGAACCCGGCGCGCCATCCGCCGGAGCGGCCCCGCTGGATCAGCATCTTGGCTGGATGCTCTACGACGTGTTCGATCTAGCCAACGAAGCCCCGGGCCTGGACGGCAAGCCCTTCATTTCGGTCTTTGACGCGTCCGTTAAAAATGGCGTTATGGATGTGCCCTCGTTTAGCAGCAGCGCGGTGCGCAAGCCGGGGAGGGCGTAACCATGTTGCACGCCTTACGTGAATATGGAGCGAAGCTGGGCGGCGAACCTGGCTTCAAGTCGAGAGAGGTGCGCTGGTGTATTCAACTCTCCGAGGAAGGCAAATTGCTGAACATCGTTCCGCTTGGCGATGGGCGAAGCGGAGCGATGTTGGAACGGTGTGCTGATATGCATGGGATGGAGTCCGGCGGGAAAGCGCATTTTCTGGTTGAATCGGCCCAAGCGGTCGCGCTCCATTTCAAACCAGACGAAGACCCGAAGGCTATCGACAAGGGTACACGCCGCCACCGTTTTTTCACTAGCATGCTGGCGCAGGCCGCTGAGCGGCTGCCAGTATTGTCGTATCCGTCAAAGTTGCTGGCTGACCCAACGGCGGTTGAGCAAATTCGTCTGATGATGGTTGACAAACGCGTGAAGCCCGCAGACTGGGTGACTTGGCAAGTCGGCGCACATGATCCGCGTGAGGATGGAGAAGTCCAACAGTGGTGGCGTGATTGGCGGCAACGGGATCTTGCTGGAAATACGAAGAGTGATTCCACGGCGTTGCCCGGCGGCATGATGTGCCTGCTGAGCGGTAACGAAGTGCCGCCACTGGCAAAGCATTCCAAGATTACCGGCCTTTCCGGAGTCGGTGGTTTGTCAATGGGCGATGTCATGGTGGGTTTTGACAAGGCTGCATTTCAATCCTATGGGCTAGAGAAATCCTCAAATGCCGCCATGGGTGCGGGACCTGCTCAAGAGTACGTCGATGCGCTGAACCAGCTTATCCGACAGCAAAAGGAAGCGAACTTCAAGAACCCGTCACGACGCACCAACGCAATGATGGTGTACTGGTTCAAGGAACATCTCCCTCCTGAGGACGATCCATTTTCGATGCTCTATGGCATGGAAACTGATGAGCAGCAGACGGTGGCAGCGCTGGCGCAAGCACGCAGACTGCTCGAAGCCATTCGCAGCGGTGAACGCTCGATGCTTGGCGACAACCACTACTATGCGCTCACGCTATCGGGCGCGTCAGGCCGCGTGATGGTGCGCGACTGGATGGAAGGCCAATTCGCACAACTGGTCGCAAATGTTGAGGCGTGGTTTGCTGATCTCGCCATCGTGCATCGTGAGGGCGGGGACCGTTTCGCACCTGATCCTAAATTCCTGGCAGTTGGTGGGGCTCTGGTGCGTGACCTGAAAGACCTGCCCCCGGCAACTACCTCAGTGCTGTGGCGCGCTGCGGTTGCATACCTTCCAATTCCTCAGCCTTTGATGGCGCAAGCGCTAGACCGCTTTTGCTCGGCGCTTGTCAAAGACGAAATCTTTAACCATGCCCGTATGGGCCTGATCAAAGCCTATTTTGTTCGTAAACCTCTAGGAAAGGGTCATATGAAGCCATATCTCAACCCGGATCATCCCGACCCGGCCTATCACTGCGGGCGCCTTCTGGCGATTCTCGCGAAGCTTCAGTATGCCGCGCTCGGCGATGTTGGGGCGGGTGTTGTGCAGCGTTTCTACCCTGCCGCCAGCACCGCGCCAGGTCTCACGCTAGGGCGCTTGGTGGGCAACTCGCGCAACCACCTTGGCAAACTCGACGGCGGGTTGTCATATTGGTACGAGCAGCAAATCGCAGACGTCATGGGACGGTTGGGCGACAAATTTCCCCGTACCCTGGACCTTGAGGGGCAAGGTCTTTTCGCGCTGGGCTACTACCAGCAACTGGCTGCCCTGAGAACGCCCAAGAAGGACTGCAAAGACAGCAACCAAGATGGAGAAACGACATGAACACACCAATCAAGAACCGCTATGAATTTCTTTACCTTTTCGATTGTGAAAACGGCAATCCCAATGGCGACCCTGACGCGGGCAACAGCCCACGCATCGACCCGGAGGACATGCACGGCCTGGTGTCGGACGTAGCCATCAAACGTCGTGTGCGCAACTACGTGCAGACTAAGCATGGCAATAGTGGGGGCTATGCGATTTTTGTAGAACACTCCACTAACCTGAATCGCCCGATTGCAGCGGCGCACGAAGCCACGGGTGGTGCACCTGCCGGTGGCGGAAATCGCTCGCAAGTCGGCAAGGCTCGTGATTGGATGTGTCAGCAGTTCTTTGATGTGCGCACCTTTGGCGCAGTGATGTCTACGGGCGCAAACGCTGGGCAGGTCCGCGGGCCGGTACAAGTGGCGTTCTCACGTTCCATCGATCCGATTTTCCCGATGGATGCTGCCATCACGCGCATGGCTGTGGCGGAGAAGGTGAAAGACGCCAAGACCGCCGCCGACTACGCTGCGTGGGAAGGACAGCAGGCGGAGGACAGCTTACGCACCATGGGCCGCAAGTCCCTCATCTCCTACGGCTTGTATGCAGCCAAGGGCTTTGTCTCCGCGCATCTGGCACAGGGTACGCAGTTCTCCGAAGTCGACTTGGGTGAGCTATGGGAGGCATTGGCCAACATGTTCGATCATGACCGTTCGGCATCCAAGGGCGTGATGGCTTGCCGTGATCTGTTTGTCTTCAAGCATGTGGGCACAGATACCGACGAGGTTCAACGAACAAAGCAGGCGATGCTCGGCTGCGCCCCAGCGCACCACTTGTTGGATCTCGGGCGCATCATCGATATCCCTG
>JAHFQQ010000272.1:0-408 GCA_023259235.1 Polaromonas sp.
TGAGCATCACCGCGATGCCGTGCAGGACGCCAAAGTAAATATAACTCCCGGGGTAGATCAGGTAGGAGCCGACGCTCACCAGCAGCGCGCAGCCCACAATCCGGCTCCAGCGCCGCCAGAAATGCGACCAGCTCTGCCCCTGCTGCAGCGCAACGGCCTGACCAGCCCCGGCACACAGCAAAAACAGGCTGACGATGGCGGTGCGCTGCCAGGTCCAGAACGGATCGCGGTAAAAATCCTGGCTGATCCAGCGATAGTGGTTCAGATCAAAGCAGAAATGGTAAGCCGTCATCCACACCATCGCGACCCCGCGCAGTGCGTCGAGCCGGTCATAGCGTTGTGCGTTTCCCATAGTGCAAGAAAAAAGTTGTCAGCCATACGTGGCACCCGGCTATTGCCCTGGTCGCC
>JAHFQQ010000272.1:418-4242 GCA_023259235.1 Polaromonas sp.
AGCATAACCGGCAAAAGCCTGCCACATCCCTCCAGGCAACTCCAACCCGTCATCAGGACATCGACTGCTTTGGCCTGGCCATCGCTGCGGGGCTGCGAGGCCATGCGGGCTACAACTCCGAAAAAACGGCGTGTCCCATCAGCCGTTCATGTTCCCTGGCAGCAAAGCGATCAGTCATGCCGGCAATGTAATCGGCCACCACGCGCTCCGGCTTTGCGCCGGTGGCGCGGGGAGTGTCGATGCCGTCAAAGCGGTCAATATGGGCCTGCGGCATTTGCGCGGGGTCGCCCATGTAAGCCTTGAACAAATCACGCACCACCTGCTGGGCGGCTTGCGTGGTTTGCACCACCTGCGGATGCCGATATAAATTTTGTAGCAGGAAATGCTTGAGGGACGCTGACTGCAGTGCCATTTCCCTTGAAAAACAGACCAGTGGCGGGAGTTGGCGCACGGCCGGGACGCTGGTCGGCGCCGCCTCCTGCAAAGCCAGCCGCGTCGCACCGATCACGTCATACACCTGAGCGCTCAGCATGCGCCTGATGACTTCAAACAGCAACCTGCGACCGCGCAAGCCAGGGTACTGCAGCAGCGTTTCGCGGCGGTACTGGCTGAATAGCGCCACATCCTCCAGTTGCGCCAGACTCAGCAAACCTGATCGGACACCATCATCGATATCGTGGGCGTTGTAGGCAATTTCATCGGCCAGATTGGCCAGTTGTGCTTCCAGGCCGGGTTGCCGGCATGGCAGCCCGGCAGATGTCTGCTCAATAAACCGGCTGGCCACGCCACCGGGTTCGCGGGCCTCCATGTGGCGGGCATTGCGCCTGGAGCAGTGCTTCAAGATGCCTTCACGCGTTTCAAACGTCAGATTCAGCCCGTTATAGGCCGGGTAGCGTTCCTCCAGCCAATCAACAACGCGCAGGCTTTGCAGGTTGTGCTCAAAGCCGGCACTCTGCGGGTTGAAATTTTTCAGGCAGGCGTTCAGGGCATCCTGGCCGGCATGACCGAACGGCGTGTGGCCCAAATCGTGCGCCAGGGCAATTGCTTCGACCAGGTCTTCATTGAGCCGCAGGGTGCGGGCAATCGAGCGCCCGAGTTGCGCCACCTCCAGCGAATGCGTCAGGCGTGTGCGGAACAGGTCGCCCTCATGGTTCAAGAATACCTGGGTTTTGTAAACCAGCCGGCGAAAGGCCGTGGAATGCACAATCCGGTCGCGGTCCCGCTGAAAGTCCGATCGCGTGGGCGCCGGGGCCTCGGGGTAGCGGCGGCCGCGCGACAGTGCGGGATCACAGGCATAGGGGGCCAGAGTCATGCCTGCCATTTTAGGCAGCCGCAGATGGTTTCAGTATCTGCGCCACTTCGGCCGCTTCAAGCGTGCCGCGACCATTTTCAATGGCTGTCAAACAGCCACCGAATCAGCGTCACCAAGCCGATCCCGATCGCCAGCCAGGCAATCTGTGCAACGGTCTCCCTTGCCGTCACGCGCTTTTGCAGTTGCGGAATCAGGTCCGCCAGTGCGACATAAATAAAACTGCTGGAGGCCATGACCAGAAAGAACGGCAGATAGTCGTGCAGCCGGTCAACCAGCGCATAACCCATCACGCCGCCCAGCGACGTGACCGCGCCAGCCAGTGATACCTTGGTGAGGGCGATGCGCCGGTTGCTGGAGGTCTGGCGCAGCACCATCAGATCGCCCATGTGGTGCGGCACCTCGTGCACCATCACGGCCAGCGCGGCAATGACACCCAGGCGCATGTCAGCCATGAACGCGGCGGCAATGAGAATGCCGTCGCCAAATGCATGGACGCTGTCGCCAGCGAGGACGGCCCAGCCGCCGGATTTCCCGGCGTGACTGTGGTTGTGCTCGTGGCCACGGTCGGAGTCGTGGTCGTGGGCATGCAACCCGGGGCTGGCCAGGTTCGCGGCAGCATGATGTTCATGCCCGTGGTGCCACAGCTCGGCTTTGTCAAGCAGGAAGAAAACCACCAGGCCAAGCAGCAGCGTGGTGAAGAGTTGGTGGGCGCTCGCCTGGCTTTCAAAGGCTTCAGGCAGCAGGTGCATGAAGGCAGTCGCCAGCAATGCACCCGCGGCCAGACTGAGCATGTGCGTCGTGAAGCGGGCCAGCACGCCAAAACTCAGCAATGCCGCCAGCCAGACGCTACCGATGCCGGCGGCCAGGGTTCCCATTAAAATCGCTATCAATTTCATTGCTGTCTATGCCCGTGTTATATGGGCTGGAACCCGGAATAACCAATAAAAATTTGCAAGAGTGACTTGCCTGATCACTCCCGCAAAGGATGAAACCCCGGCGGCTGCATCGCTGCCAGCGGCTGGGGCTGTCTGTTTTTATCTTATCAAGCGTGTCAAGGGGGCGCTAAAAAAGTCGCCTCCCGTGCCGCAACGCGGCTGGCGCTCGAAGGCAGGAAGCTCAGGCAACGCCATGGGACTTGAACCACGCCAGCGCGCGTTTCCATCCATCGTCGGCGGCTTCCTTGCGATAGCTGGGCCGGTAATCGGCGTGAAAGGCATGGCCTGCTTGCGGATAGATCACGAATTCGGATGCCTTGGCAGCAGCATTGCCTTTGTTGCCGGCCTCTGCCAAGGCCTCTTTCATCTGGTTGATGGTGCTCGCCGGGATGCCGCCGTCTTGCCCACCATACAGTCCCAGCACCGGGGCTTTCAGGTCAGCGGCCAGCTCTAGCGGGTGCCTGGGCGTCAGCGCAGAAGGGATGCCGACGAGGCGGCCATACCAGGCCACGCCCGCCTTGACGTTTTGGCTCTGCTCGGCATACAGCCAGACGATGCGGCCACCCCAGCAAAAGCCGGTGATGCCAACCTTTTTCAGATCGCCGCCATTGGCGCCAGCCCACTTGACTGCGCCATCCAGATCGGCCATGACCTGCGCGTCGGGCACCTTGGCGACCACTTCAGACATGAGCTTGCCCACTTCGCCGTAGTTGCCGGGCGCGCCCTGGCGCGCATAGAGCTCAGGCGCTATGGTCAGGTAGCCGGCCTCGGCAAAGCGGCGGACGGTGTCGGCAATGTATTCATGCACACCGAAGATTTCGTGGATCACCAGAATCACCGGCAGACTGGTTTTGCCGGCAGGAGCAGCGAAGCAAGCCGGAACCTTAAAGCCATCGACCTCATAGGTGGTCTCGCCAGTTTTGAGGCCTTCCACCGAGGTTTTGATGGCGGTTTGCGCCATGATGGGCAGCGCAGCGGCTGCGTAGCCCGCGCCCAAGGCGGCTTTCAGGGCAGTGCGGCGGCTGGCGCCGGCTTCGGTGGACTGCCCCGGCAGCAAGGCGTCGAAATCAGTCATCATGTCGTTGCGAGGCATGGGGGGTATTCCGGAATGTTGAACAGGCAGGCGATGCAGCCCGAGCAAGCAGGAGATCGCTTGCAACGCATAGCGCCATGTTGATGGGAAAGCCCGGGAAACGCAACCCCCCGCAGCGGCCATATCACCTGTGGCGGTAACCTTTGACCGGGAATCTCTGCGTAACCCGTCCCGGGCCACCCATTCGCAGGTTCGTGATCAACTCAATGCCAGCCCTCAATTCCAGGGAATTCAACCCTCAACATCGAGGCCAACCCAAGAACGGCCCGCATCATCAGGCTCTGGTCAATGCGCCTGCTCCCAGTTCGGCCCAACTCCAATCTCGGCCAGTAGCGGCACCTTGAGATCGGCCACGCTGGCCATCAGGCGCGGGATCTCCCGCCGCACCCATTCAACCTCGGACTGGGGCACTTCAAACACCAGTTCGTCATGCACCTGCATGATCATTTTTGTGGCGCGCTTGTCGTCGTCAAGCACCTGCTGC
>JAHFQQ010000030.1 GCA_023259235.1 Polaromonas sp.
GCCCTGGAATACCAGGCTGAACACCGTCGAGCCGACCAGAATGAAGACCACAAAGCTGGCCAGTTTGGTGGTGGAGGTCAGCGCCTGCTTGAGCAGGGCAAAGCTCAGGCGCCCACGTGTCGAAGCCATGATCAAGGCGCCCATCGCGCCCATGGCGCCGCCTTCGGTCGGCGTGGCCACGCCCAGAAAAATGGTGCCCAGCACCAGGAAAATCAGCAGCAGCGGTGGAATCAGCACGAAGGTCACGCGCTCAGCCATGCGCGAGAGCAGGCCCAGTCGCGTCACCTTGTTGAACAGCGCCAGCACCAAGGCAAGCATCACGCCGGCGCACAGGGCCACGACGATGGTTTCATCGGTGGCCACGGAGGCCACTGCCTCGCCCTTGAACCAGCTCAACACACTGGCATAATGTTTGCCAAAAAGAATGGCCGTTCCAGCCGATAAAATGGTCAGGACCAGTAGCGATGGCAAGCCGCTCTTTCCGTTGTCTTCGCGGATCGAACGGGCTTCAGGCGGCAATGCTGGAACCCATTTCGGACGGATAAAGGCCAGCAGCACGATGTAGCCAAAATACAGGCCCGTCAACGCGAAGCCGGGGATGAACGCGCCTTTGTACATCTCGCCCACGCTACGGCCCAACTGATCGGCCAGAACGATCAGCACCAGCGAGGGCGGGATGATCTGCGCCAATGTCCCCGAAGCCGCGATCACACCGGAGGCCACGCGACGGTCATAGCCGTAACGCAGCATGATGGGCAGGGAAATCAGGCCCATAGAAATCACCGAGGCAGCGACCACGCCGGTCGTGGCGGCCAGCAGCGCGCCGACGAAAATCACGGCAAAGGCCAGGCCGCCGCGCAAGGGACCGAACAACTGGCCAATTGTTTCGAGCAAATCCTCGGCCATGCCGCTTCGCTCCAGGATCAGGCCCATCAGGGTGAAGAACGGTATCGCCAGCAACGTGTCGTTTTGCATGATGCCAAACAGCCGCAGCGGCAATGCTTGCAGCAGGGCTTCGGGCAGCAGGCCCAGCTCGATGCCGACAAAGCCGAAGAACAGGCCGCAGGCGCCCAGGCTGAAGGCCACCGGAAAGCCCATCAGCAGGAAGATGATCAGCCCCGCGAACATGATGGGGGCGATGTTTTGTGTCAGAAATTGCATGGCTTTCTTCTCCCGGGCATCAAGCCGCTTTGGCCTTGGCGGCTTTTTCCTCGGCCAGCTTCCGGAGGTCTTCGGCCAGCTCTTCTTCCGCGGTCTTCGCCACCTTCTTGTGCGTCGGGTCCTCGATCAGGCCCATCAGGAAGGCAATGCGCTTGATCAGCTCCGATATTCCCTGCAGCCAAAGCAGCCCAAAGCCCAAGGGCAGCATCATGTACACCGGCCAGCGGATCAGGCCGCCGGCGTTGGACGACATTTCATTGGAGTGAAAGCCCTTGAGAAAGAAGGGGACGCTGAACCACAAAACAGCCGAGCAAAAAGGCAGCAGGAAAAAAGTGAAGCCGAGCACGTCGATCCAGGTTTGCCCGCGCTTGGACAGGCGGCCGTAGATCACGTCGATCTTGACGTGCTCGCCGTTAAGCAGGGTGTAGGCGGCGGCAAGGAGAAATGATGCCGCAAACAGGTACCACTGAATTTCAAGATACGCATTCGAGCTTACGTCGAACACTTTACGGACCACCGCGTTGATGGCGCTGATAACCGTGGAAGCGAGGATCAGCCAGATCACGTACTTGCCGACCTGGGCATTCAGCCAGTCCACGGCCTTAGAAAGTTTTAGCAATGCCTGCATTATTGTCTCCAGGGAGAGAGTCATCCACGAGAAAACCGTCCGGAAGACAAGGTGAGTCATCGGGACGACGGTGCGCGTGGTGGGATTTTATAAGGGACTATAAGGGGAAACTGACAGCATGGTGACGGTGTTATCCCCTAATGGGCGCATGTCGCTGGCATTGGTGCCAGACAAAGGGGACAAGAACGGCGCTCTCCGGCTGGCCCCTTGCGAACACGCCGGCCAAGCCGCTCGGGCCCCGCCGACAGGCTGACCACCGCTTTGCCTTACGTGTAGTTTCCGATGGCAATCGGGACGCGCTTTCTGCCAAAGTCGCCTGGCCGGGCATCAAAGCGCCCTGCGACGGCGGCGCCGCAATCCGGGCAGTGCCCGTCCGGGGTCAACCGGTATTGCCGGATCTGGTACCAGTCGCGCACGATCAGCGGGGCCTGGCAGCCGGGGCAAAAAGTGGTGTCACCTTCCTGATGGTGGACATTGCCGGTGTAGACGTACTGCAAGCCTTCGCGCAGGGCGATATTTCGCGCGCGTATCAACGTGCTCACCGGCGTGGCCGGAATGTCCGGCATCCGGTAATCCGGGTGGAATGCCGAAAAGTGCAGCGGCACATCCACGCCGAGCTCTTTTCTGATCCATTGGCACATGGCCGTGAGTTCTTCGTCCGAGTCGTTTTTGCCCGGAATCAGCAAGGTGGTAATTTCAAACCAGACATTCGTTTCATGCTTGAGATAGCGCAGGGTGTCGAGCACCGGCTGCAAATGCGAGCCGGTCAGCTTGAAGTAGAACGCATCGGTAAACGCCTTCAGGTCAACATTGGCGGCATCCATTTTTGCGTAAAAATCACGCCGGGCCTGCGCGTGCATATAGCCCGCAGTAACCGCCACGGTCTGGATGCCGCGCGCATGGCAGGCATCCGCCACATCCATGGCATATTCGGTGAAGATGACCGGGTCGTTGTAGGTAAAGGCCACGCTCTTGCAGCCATGCTCTTCGGCGGCGGCGGCAATGGCCGCTGGTGAAGCCTGATCCATCAACTTGTCCATGTCTTTGGACTTGCTGATGTCCCAGTTCTGGCAGAACTTGCACGCCAGATTGCAGCCCGCCGTGCCAAAAGACAGCACGCTGCTGCCCGGATAAAAATGGTTGAGCGGCTTTTTCTCGATCGGGTCAATGCAAAAACCGGATGAGCGCCCGTAGGTGGTGAGGATCATCTGGTCGCCCTCGCGCATGCGCACAAAGCAGGCGCCGCGCTGGCCGTCGTGCAGCTTGCAGTCACGCGGACACAGGTCGCACTGCATGCGGCCGTCATCCAGCAGGTGCCAGTAGCGGGCTTTGTATCCGGAATTCTCAATCATTTTGAACTCTCTCGACATCCACTTCCTTCCATTTGCTCACCGTGTAGCGGGAGAGTTTGATTTCCCCGGCCCAAAAGTCCGGAGGCAGGCCGGCCTTGTGTTTCAGGTGCGACATGAAGGCGGCCACATCGGGCAATTGCTCCCACACTTGAGGCAAAAAGGTGCTGCGGTAGTGCCCAAACTCGAACACCACGCCGTCGATGCCAGGCCGCAATTGCGCCAATGCATGGCGCTCACCCGAAAAATGCAGCGGCTGCATCGCCGACAGCAGGGAAATCTCGATATCCGTCTGGTCCAGTTCGTTCTCCGTCAGCGGTGAAAACCGCGGGTCGCGAAACGCCGCTGCATGGGCGTTGGCCTTCACGTCCAGTTGCAGTGAGCGATGCGCCTGGAGCGTGCCGATGCACCCGCGCAGCTGCCCATGCAGTGTCAATGTGACAAAGCAGGCGCCTTTTTCCAGCAGCCAGGGTGAATCCGCGGCCACGCCAGCGCCCGGCCGGCCCAACGCACTCGAGATGGTCGCGCGCGCGATCGGGAGTAATACGTTCCCGGGGTTTTCAGGCATGGCTGGCATGACTTGCTTGCTCCGTAAAGATGAATGAGGCATAGCCCACCACACGGCTCCTGTCACCCGCGGTATCGCCTGAATTGCACAAGCCCAGCAGCTGGGGGCGCAGGTGATGCTTTCCGGCCGCAAGGATCAGCCCATTGACCGGCGTGCCGCCGCAGGCCTGGCTGTGCGTCAGGGACGCTTTCATGCCAAGAATGCTTTGCACGGTTTGCAGGTCCACCGCATTGGCATCGGCATAAGGCAGGTAGTGAGAAAGATCAGAACTCACCACAACGACTGTTTCCGGCCCGCCCCAGAGCACCTCGAGCACCTGCGCCACTTCTGCCGCGGTAGCATCGCCGACGGCCAGTGGCACCAGCTTGAAATCGTCCAGTACCGATTGCAGGAAGGGCAACTGCACTTCCAGCGAATGTTCCTGGGCATGAACCGCCGGGCTCACCACCACCTGCTTCAGTCCAGCCAGCAAGGCGATGGCAGCCTTGTCCAGCGCTATTTCACCCAGCGGCGTTGCAAAAGCATCGGCGCCGGGCAGCGCCAGGCCACGCACCGGCACACGATGCACCGGCCCCAGCAAGATCACCCGCTTGATGGTCTTGCGTCCGGCAGCGAGCCGGGCATAAGCGCTTGCCGCGGTCTGACCGGAGTAGATGTAGCCCGCATGCGGGACAACAATCGCCTTGGGCGGCGCCTGGCTAATGGCCTGGTCGGTATCCGGAGCCACCTCGTCCAGCAGCGTTTCAATATCTCTGCTCAATACCTGTCTGCTGCCTGGATAAAAGGCGCCCGCAACCGCGGGACGACGGATCGTATGCATATCACTCTCCAACGGGTTGCAGGGGAAGCCCGGAACAAGCTGCTGTGGCAGCGCGCTGAATCCAGCCCGCCCGGTTCCCGGGGCTCTCGGGAACTGGTTGATGTGAACAACAATGGGGCTGCGGCGTGTTTTTTCAAGGATGGAGAGAGCGGCCTGTTTTAGCTCGGGAAAAGCACCTGGTGATGGCGTGCTCAATACACGTCGATGCCGCGTCCCGTGGCCACTTCACCGATCACCGCAGCCTCGCCAAAACCTTGCGTGTGGAAAATTTCCAGCACCGCAGCGGCGCTGCCTGCGCTGCACGACACCAGCAATCCGCCCGAGGTCTGCGGATCGCTCAGCAGCGTTTTGTCCACTTCCGGAAATTCGGCGGGCAGGGTCACTTCGTGGCCATAACTGCCCCAATTGCGGCCTGATGCGCCAGTGATGCAGCCCTCCTGCGCGAGCTCCCGCGCGCCGGCGATCAAGGGCACGCGCGCCCAGTTCAAGCGCACCTGCGCAGCAGCTCCGCGCGCCAGCTCCAGGCCATGGCCTGCCAGTCCAAACCCGGTGACATCGGTCAGCGCATGCACGCCATCGATTTGGGCCAGCGCAATGCCGGGCTTGTTGAGCTGCGTGGTCAGGGCGATCATGCGGGCGTAGCCAGCGGCGCTCAAGCGGTCTTTTTTGAGCGCTGCCGACAGGATGCCGATGCCCAGCGGCTTGCCCAGCACCAGCACGTCACCCACCCGCGCGCCCGAGTTCTTCTTGACACGCGAAGGGTGCACCAGGCCCAGCACGACCAAACCGTAAATCGGCTCCACGGAGTCAATCGTGTGGCCGCCCGCCACCGGAATTCCGGCATCGTGGCAGACATCGCGGCCGCCGCGCAATATGGCGCCGATGGTCTCCAGCGGCAGCACGTTGATGGGCATGCCCACCAGGCCCAGCGCCATGATGGGCGTGCCGCCCATGGCGTAGACGTCGCTGATGGCATTGGTGGCGGCGATGCGGCCAAAGTCGTAGGGATCATCGACGATCGGCATGAAGAAGTCAGTGGTGGCAATCAGCGCCTGCTCGTCATTGAGCTGGTAGACGGCTGCGTCGTCCGCGGTTTCAATGCCAACCAGCAGTTGCGGCGGCAAATTGAAGCCGGGCAGGTGGCTCGAATTCTTGAGGATCTCGCTTAATACACCCGGTGCAATCTTGCAGCCGCAGCCGCCGCCATGGGAAAGGCTGGTGAGGCGCGGGGTGGCTGGAAGTTTTGGCGGGTCAGTGGCGTTCATGGTTGAGCTTTCAGGGCGGTGAGGGCTGGCAAGTGATGCAACCATTAGCGGCGCAGCGCGCCGATGCCGGCGTCAAGTGCCAAGTTTATGACACGCCGCTTTTCTTCCTGCGGGTCGAAAAGGCCGGCACGCTGGCTGCATTGCTGTTGCAGCAGTGCCAGGAAGTCTGGATCGCTGGCGCAGCGGCGCACCAGAGCGGCCAGCGCGGCATCATCGCCCACCGGGAAATAACCGGCATAGCCTTCACCCAGCATGCCGATATTGCCGCTGATCCGGGAGGCCAGCACGGGCGTGCCCGACTGAACGGCTTCCAGAATGACCTGGGCCCCGCCTTCCATCCGGGAACAGTTCACCAGGACATGCGCGCGCCTGATGTGCTGGCGCGTGGTGGCCCGGGGCAAGTCACCCAGCCAGCGGTAGCAAGGCGCCTGCCGGGTGGTTGCGCGTGCCGCCTGTGCAAAGCGGGGCTCCAGCGCGGCGCCTATCTGGTGAAAGCGCACACCCGCCGGAAATCCCGCCAGCGCCGTCCTCATGAAGGTCAGCGGATCCTTTTCATCGCGAAGGTGGCCGACCATCACGGCGCAAAAAGTGCGGCGCGACTTTTGCGCGGGCTTGAGCGCCCGGGCTGACTGGTAAATGACCTGGGCCTTGCCCCGCCACGCCCGGGGCAGGGCCGCGAGCCCGCTGTCCTGCAGCACCACCAGGCCAGAGGCCAGCGCCACAGACCGCTGCGCGTCCGCATCGACATGAATGTCGCGGTACAGGTCTGTGCCGGTGAGCACCACAATGAGCGGCTTGCCCGGACAGGCATCAGCCCAGGCCTTGATGGAAGGAGCCGAGCGCCGGGCGTGCAGGGCAATCATGGCCGCGGGCTCGGCGTGACGCGACAAACTGCTTCGGACCGAGGGGTTTTCCGGCCACTGCCCGAGCAGCGCGGTGTCACAATGGCTTGAGAGAAACTTTGCCCACCGATGCGCGGTATGCCAGTTGCCGTTGTTCGATGCCGCGGTCGCGGGGCTAACCAGGATCAGTGTTTTGGCTTCAGATTCCATGCCCGATTCGTCCCGTCCATCCGATTCCCATGCTGCTTCCGGTGGCGCCGGGCCGTCGAAACCGGCCACGCCCGCCTTGGTCGATTCGCCGTTGATGCGCCAGGCTGGCTGCGAGGTGCTGTCGCTGGCCCTGATGAATGCGCGCAATCATACGCTGCAGCTGTTTGCGCAATTTCAGAATGCGCTCGAGACAGTCAATTTTGCGGTGCCGCGGTTGCCCGTTCTGAATCCGCCGCTGTGGGAGCTTGGCCATGTGGCCTGGTTTCAGGAGCGCTGGATTGGCCGCAACCTGCAGCGCAGCCTGGGCGCGCGCTGTGACCCGCTGCAGGCCCGGCTTGCCTCGATTGAACCTGAGGCGGACCGCTGGTGGGACTCAGACCAGGTTGCGCATGCGAGCCGCTGGACGCTGAAGCTGCCGGATGTGGCGCGTTGCCGTGCCTACCTGCTCGATTCCCTGGAGAGCACGCTGGACCTGCTGGACAAGGCACGCCATCATGGCGAGGGAGACGACGCGCTTTATTTTTACCGCCTCTGCCTGTTCCACGAGGACATGCATGGCGAAGCCTTTGCCTACATGGCCCAGACACTGGGCCTGGCGCTGGACAAACCCCTGCTGGAGGCCCTGGCACCGCCACCGCTCCCGGTGCGCGAGGCGCTGCTGCTGCCGGCCATGCAGTGGCAGATGGGCAGTTCCGCAGGAGATGGCGCGGGCTTTGTCTTTGACAACGAGAAAGCGGCGCATGTCATCAGCGTGCCGGAGTTCGAGATTGATGCGCAGCCCGTCACCTGGGCGCAGTATGTGGAGTTCGTCGGCGACGGGGGTTATGACCGCCCGGAGTTCTGGCACCCTGAAGGCTGGCAATGGCTGCAGGCCCTGACGCACCTCGAAGGCCGGAGGGGACCGCGCTACGTTGAGCAGATCGGCGCGGCCAGCGGCGCAGTCATGCAAATGCGCTTCGGCAAGTCCATGCGCATGCTGGGAAACCAGCCTGCCATGCATGTGAGCTGGTGGGAAGCCGACGCGTGGTGCCGTTGGGCCGGACGCCGGCTCCCCGCGGAGGTTGAATGGGAAGCCGCCGCCCACACGGCGGGACACCGGGGTTTCCGCTGGGGCGATGTCTGGGAATGGATGGGCACGACGTTCCGGCCTTACCCGGGTTTTTCGCCCGATCCCTACCAATCCTATTCGCAGCCCTGGTTTGGCACGCACAAGGTGCTGCGCGGGGGGTCGTTTGCCACCCGCGCGCGCATGAAACATCCAAAGTACCGCAACTTCTACCTGCCCGGGCGCGACGACATCTTCTGTGGGTTCAGATCCTGTTCGCTATAAAATAGATAGCTGTATATGATTGTGTTGTCTGGGCTAGAGCCTGGTTTTATTGACTTTTGTGGTGCGGTAGTTCCACCACGGCAAAGCAGCACGCAATGACAGCACCTTGCCGCTTTGGGCCAGCTCGCCGCTGTAGCCTGGCAGCTTGCCCAGCGCGGCCTGCCACTCGCCGCCCTGCAGTTCCTTGAGCAGGGCCTGCACCTGCGGCGCGGGCAGCTCAGACTTGCGGCACACCAGGTGGTAGCGCTCCTGCACCAGCGGCACAAAGCCCAGTCCTTTCGCGCGCGCCGCGGCCTCGATGCCCAGGCCGGCATCGGCGGCATCGCTGGCCACGGCTTGGGCGACGGCGGCGTGCGAGGGCTCCTGGCTCGGGTAGCCCTGGATCTCCGAAGGGCGTAGGCCGGCCCGCGCCAGCAGTTCGTCGAGCAGCACCCGGGTGCCGGTGCCCTGCGCGCGGTTGACGTAGCGGACGCCAGGCCGTTTCAAGTCAGCCAGGCTGGCAATTCCCAGCGGGTTGTTCCTGGCGACGATCAGGCCCTGCGTGCGATGGGTAAAGCCGATCAGCTTGTGCAGGCCGGGTTTGAGCAGGTGCCGGTAGGCAAGCGCCGCCACCGACTTGCTGGCGGGCTGATCCAGCGTGTGAAAGCCAGCCATCATGCAGCGTCCGGCGTTCAGGGCTGCAATGGCATCGACGCTGCCCATGAAGCGGATGTCCAGGTGCAGGCCATGCGCGCGGGCCTGCTCGCGCAGCGCCGTCAGCGCGGCATCGTGGCTGGCGTAGAGCGTGAGCACATGGGTGCTGTCGTCAAAGGCGGTGGCAAAAGCGCGCTCGATGTCGCCGCGCAGCGCTTCGATTTGCGGCGCCAGCCGCGCCTGCGCCTGGCGCTCGGCCCATAGCAGCTTTTCGCCAAACTCGGTGAGCCGGGCGTGCTGGCCCTTGTCCCAGACGATCAGCGGGCGCTCCAGGGTTTTTTCCCAGTCCTTGAGCGCGCCCCAGACATGCCGGTAGGACAGGTTCAGCGTCCGGCTGGCACCGGCGATGGAGCCCTGCTCACGCACCGCGTGCAGCATGTCCATCAGCGGGTTGCGGATCAGCGCGTCCTTGCCGCGCCGGGGCGTCAGCAGGTAGGAAAGTTCGACTTCATGCATGGCGGGCATCGGGCATGCAGGGATTATGCGTGCTGCAATCACCGGCGTTTTCCTATGCAAAACATTTCATAACGGTCTTTACCGATGCGCACCCGGGGCCCGCGCGCTAGGCTGGACGCCTCGCAAGACTTGCAGCATGACCACCTTCTCCGACAGCGCTGTCACGGCCTTTTTGCTCATCACGTCGCTCGACCCCATGCTCGCCAGCATCGTCGTCCGGTCGCTGGCCGTGAGCACGAGTGCCTGCCTGATCGCCTGCAGCGCCGGCCTGTTGCTGGGGGGCTGGCTCGGCGTGGCGCGCTTTCGGGGCCGCGCCGGGGTGCTGGCTCTGCTCAATACCGCATTGGCCCTGCCCTCGGTGGTGGTCGGGCTGGTGGTGTATCTGCTGCTGTCGCGCAGCGGGCCACTGGGTTTTCTGGGCTGGCTGTTTTCCTTCAAGGCCATGGTGCTGGCACAGGCCGTGCTGGTGCTGCCGGTCGTCACGGCGCTGGTTCGCCAGACCATTGAAGACGCCGACCGCGGCCACGGCGAGCAGTTCCAGTCGCTGGGCGCGCGCCGTTTCATGCGCAGCCTGATTTTGTTGTGGGACGAGCGTTATGCCTTGCTCACGGTGCTGATTGCCGCCTTTGGCCGCGCCATTTCAGAGGTTGGCGCGGTGATGGTGGTGGGCGGCAATATTGACGGCTTCACGCGCGTGATGACGACCTCGATTGCGCTGGAAACCAGCAAGGGCGACCTGGCGCTGGCCCTCGCGCTGGGCCTCTTGCTGCTTGGCCTGGTCCTGCTGCTCAATGGCCTGATCGTGCTGGTGCGGTACTGGCGCGAGCAACTCGACGACCCGTTGCCGGAGGCGGCGTCCGTCCAGGCGCCTGCCCCGGTGCCCGGCGCGGCCGCCCGGATGGCCCGGCCATGACGCCCATTTTTGACCTGCATGCCATCAGCGTGCGGTTTGGGCAGATCCAGGCGCTGCGCGCCTGCACGCTGCGCGTCAATGCCGGCGAGCGGCTGGCGCTGGTGGGCGCCAACGGCAGCGGCAAGAGCACTTTGCTGCGAACCCTGCACGGGCTGGCGCGGCCTGCCGCGGGCAGTTTCAGGCGCGATGCGCAGGCCCGCCAGACCATGCTGTTTCAGCGCCCCTACATGCTGCGCGCCAGTGTGCGGAGCAACGTGGCCCTGGGCCTGTGGTTAAAGGGGGTGCCGTGGCAGCAGGCCAAAGCGCAGGCGATGCAGGCGCTCGAGCGCGTCGGCCTGGCGGATATTGCGCGGCGCAACGCCAGGGCCCTGTCGGGCGGGCAGCAGCAGCGCGTGGCCCTGGCACGGGCCTGGGCACTCAAGCCGCAGGTGTTGCTGCTCGATGAGCCCACCTCCAGCCTGGACCCGGCGGCCAAGCGCGAGGTGGAACGCCTGATGGCCGAATTTTCCGAGGCCGGCATGACGCTGGTATTCAGCAGCCACAACCTGGGCCAGGTCAAGCGCCTGGCCAGCCGCGTGATCTATCTTGAACACGGCCACCTGGTGGCCGACTTGCCCACCCGGGCTTTTTTCAACGGGCCGCTGCCAGCGGCGGCGGAAAGCTTTTTAAAAGGGGAACTTGGATGAACGGTCTCAGTAAAAATTCTTGGTCATTCAAGGCTATAGCCCTTATGGCAATTGCATTGTCAGCTACATATTCAATAGCGCAAACTCCCACCATGGTGATGGCATCCACCACCTCCACCGAGCAGTCCGGGCTGTTCGGCACCCTGATTCCTGCCTTCAAGAAGGCCACCGGGATAGATACGAAGGTGGTGGCGGTGGGCACCGGCCAGGCGATCGACATGGGCCGCCGCGGCGATGCCGATGTGCTGTTCGTGCACGATCAGGCGGCCGAGGAAAAAGTGGTGGCCGAGGGCTACGCCATCAAGCGCTTCCCGGTGATGTACAACGACTTCGTGCTGATCGGCCCGGCCGCGGATCCGGCGAAGGTCAAGGGCCATGACATCGTTGCGGCGCTGAAAAAGCTTGGCGACGGCAACGCCAGTTTTGTCTCGCGCGGCGACAAGAGCGGCACCTATGCGGCTGAGTTGCGCTACTGGAAAATCGCTGGTGTGCAAGCGCCCGCCTTCGCCAACTACAAAGCCTGCGGCTGTGGCATGGGTCCGGCGCTGAACATGGCCGCCAGCATGGGAGCCTATGTCCTGTCGGACCGCGGCACCTGGCTGAACTTCAAAAATCGCGCTGACCTGGCCGTGCTGGTGGAAGGCGACAAGCGACTGTTCAACCAGTACGGCGTGATGGTGGTCAATCCGGCCAGGCACCCGCAAACCAAAGTGGCTGAGGCGCAAAAGTTTGTCGACTGGGTGACCGGCCCCGCCGGGCAGGCCGTGATTGCCGGCTACAAGATCAACGGCGAGCAACTGTTTTTTCCCAATGCCGCCAGGTAAACCACATACCAGCAGCAGGCCAGGACCTGCTTTCATGTGAATCAGGTGCAGGCAAAGCAGGTAATGAATGGGCCCTTGGTCAGCTTGCGCAGGCAACCACTTTTCAGGGAGTATTTTCTGCAAGTTGCCAGCCACGCCACTGCGCCTTGAATGCAGAGGCGTGGCAGTGCAAATCAGAACTTCATGTTGACGCCGGCGTAGATCGAGCGGCCCATGCCGGGCACGGCAATGCCCCAGGGAATCCCGTTGATGCCCATGGTGGCGCCCTGTCCGGTATAAGCGCCGCCAGTGGGCAGGTAGTAGAACTTGTCAAACAGGTTCTCCACGCCAAAGTCCAGGCGCACAGTCTTCCAGGAATAACTGCCGCGCAGGTTGACCAGGCTGTAGCCCGGTGTCTTGATCTCGTTGCGCACGTCAGAGATGTCGTCCTTGGCCTTCACCATCACCAGTTCGATCCCGTTGTCCCAGCCACCCATCTTTTGCGTCAAGGCGAGTTTGGCGTTGAGCGGCATGACGTTGTACAGCGTATCGCCGGTATCCCGGTTTTTGCCCTTGCTGTAATTGAGCAGGCCCTTGAACCCGAACTCTCCCCAGCCGGTCTTGGCCAGCGGCATGTGGCCCGAGAGGTCAATACCGTAAAGCCGTGCCGACTGGTTGGCGTACTGGAGATGCACGAACTTGCCGACGGCGGTGTTGTTCGCCACGCCGCCGCAGAGCGCATTCATCGTCATGCCGCTGCCAGCACAACGCATCGCATCAATGTAATCCGTGACCAGGGTGTGGTACGGAGTTGCCTTGAATTCCCAGGCGCGGTTGGGCGCGTGCCAGTCGAAGGTAGTGGAGAGCGTGTGCGCGACCTCGGGCTTCAGGTCGGGATTGCCGAGATAGCCGTTGCCGTCGCCGACAAAGTTGTTCATGATCAACGCCATCCCGTTTTGCGACCAGGAGTAACGCTCATAAAGATTTGGCGAGCGGGTTTTCTGCGCATAGCCAAACTCGATTGAATGGGCCGCATCAGCCGTATAGCGGGCCAACGCGGTCAGATCCCAGTTGTTGTCGGTACGCTCGCGGCTGCGGGCGTTGAAGGCAGCGGCTGAAACGCCATAGCCAGCCATCATGTTGTTGTAGCCCTGCACCGCCCCGGTATCCGTTTTCACCTGCTCGTAGCGCGCCCCGATCAGCGTCAGCCACCGCGGATCGGGCTTGGCCTCCCACTCGGCGAACAGCGCCGCGCGGTCCCGCTTGCCGTCATTGATGTTCCAGAACGTATCCGGCGCCATTCCTCCGGAGGTTGCAGGAACGCCAGGAGCGGAAAACATGCCGGCAAGGGATGACGGGGACGGCGGCCACCAGTCGTTCAGGCGGTAGTGCTGGTATTCGCCGCCGACGCGGAGCAGATCACGCTGCGTGAGGCCAACATCCGCCTTGACGCTGACACCTGTGGTCTTGCCTTCGGTGTACATCGGCATGCCAGGTGCAACTATGGTGGACGGCGGATTGGGGCCGTATACAAACTGCTTGTCGGCGCCGAAGTCCATGTAGTGATCGACATTTTCGTGGTAGGCGCGGACCTCCAGCGAGCCCCAGTCAAACTGGCCGGCGTAGCGCAGGTTTACGCTGTTCTGGTCGTTCCTGAGCATGTCCATGCGCTGATTCGGGTAGAGCTGGTAGGGCAGGTCCTGATGCCCCAACCTGACTTCGAACAAGTGGTTATCGTTCTTGAATGCCAGCCCCAGCGTCTGGTTGTGCGTTTCATACGCCGTGGAGCCGACCTCATCAGGCGCCAGGGTGTGCCCGAGGCGACCGGTGAGGTCATTGGTTTTGAATTTTCCACCCGCAGTGTAGTTGTCGGCCTGGCTGGTGGCGCCGCTGTAACTGATATTGAACCTGTCCGTGGCATGGATGGCCGAGACATTGGCTCCGCGCGCCTTGTTATTGCTGCGGTAAAAGGCTCCCACCTCCCCCTTGGTGATGGCGGGTTCCCCCAGTGCCGCGAATTCGGGCGCGCGCGACTCGGCGATGATGGTGCCGCCGATGGAATCACCGCCAGCGCTCACCGGCGTGATGCCGACATAGACCTTGAGCACGCCAACGCTGGTCGGGTCGATATAGGACAGCGCCGGGTTCATGTGGTTGGGGCAGGAGGCAATCAGGTCCATGCCATCGACCTTGATGCGCAGGCGGTCGTCGGCCAGGCCATGGATCGCTGGCAGGCTGGAAACGCCGCCGGCGCCGTAGAGGCTGACACCGGGCACATCCCTGAGGAGGCTGGCGGCATCGCTGGTGGCCGAACGCAGGGTGTCGAGCGCCGACGGCTCAACCGGTGTGGCGCCTGGCGGCTGGCTGATGTTGGTTTGGCTGCCTGTGACGGTAACCGGCGCCAGCGTGCCGGAGGCCTCGTCAGCCGCGTGGGCCTGGCCGCACAGCAGGTACAGCGCGGGCAAAGCCAGCGCCATGGCATGGGTGAATTTGTTTGGTTTACGGGAAGACATGATGGCTTTCTGAGAGAGTCAAGCGCGTGAATGAACGAAAGGGCTGCCGGCAACCAATGAGGGGCTGGCCCAATGTCGTGCCGGCGGGCCGGCGCAAGGCTGCGCTACCCGCACACACCAGTCACATTTGTGTTGCGGACGTGCAGTCCAGGCGACGAAAAGAAAACTCAGAGTGCGGGGGGCCCGCGGGGATACGCCGCCGCAAGTACTTGGGCGGGCAAGAAAGCCATTGAAGGTGAGACAGGCACGCCAGCATGGCCGGACGCTGCAAAAAACAGGGCATGCAATTGCGGTGGCGGCGCCACGTGGCCAGCCATCAGCATGCAAAACGGGCAGTGATTCAGCACCGCTGCGGCCGCCGGATCGCCGGGAATGGAATCAGGGGTTGTGGGCAACGCCATCCAGCGCGGCCCGCTGCCGGTGCAAATGTCGATCGGCGGACCCTGGTTGCCGCGAGTCCAGTTGACCGCGTGCGACACCGTCGGAGCCAGTGCCCCGAACAGCGCCAGCCACAAGGCCAGCCACAGCACCCAGCGGCGGTGCGACGCAGCCCTGGTGGTTTGCAGGCAGGCTGGCAACATTAAAAAACCTGGCGCGCCTTACGGCCTGGCAGCCGGCATGTGGGGCATGGAATGGTGGTCCATGGCAGCAGGGGCGGCCAAAGCCACCGGCAGCTTGAGTTCCATCCTGCTCTCCACGCCCTTGGCATCCTTGAACACCAGCGTCAGCGGCACCGCGCTGTCCTTGGCCAGTGGCGCCTTCAGGTCCATCATCATCATGTGGTAGCCACCGGGTTTGAGTTCCACCGTTTTGCCGGCCGGCAAGTCCAGGCCACCCGGGACGGCGCGCATCTTCATGACGTCGCCTTCCATCTTCATCTCATGAACTTCCGTGACGCCCGCCACGGGCGACGAGGCGCCGATCAACCTGGCATCGTCTTTGGCGGTAATTTTCATGAAGGCGCCGGTCGCTGTTTGACCTTTCACGGTGGCGCGCACCCAGGCGTCCCTGATCTCGACGGTTTGGGCGTAAACAGTGCCGCAGGCGAGTGTGGCGACAAGCGCAAGCGCTTTGAGTTTCATGGGTTTTCTCCTTGGTTAAAAAAATTGAATCAGATCAGGACAGCCAGGCCTTGAGCATGGCGGCGTCGGGCGGGCCGATGGAGCGCTGCACCGAGCCGCTGCGCCCGATCAGCACAACATACGGCGTGATGTTGCGCCATTTCGGGTCCACCGTCTGGCGGATTTCCGGCTCGAAGCCGTCGAATGCGTAAATCCGCGTGGCACCCGCGTAATGGCGTGCGTGGATCAGGGCGCGCTCACCCTGCACGTCCATCACCACGGCAGCCAGCTCCACCTGCTGGCGCGCGGCCACAACGGCCGCATGCAACTGGTCAAACGCGTCCGGGCAGGTCGAGCAGTAGGTGGTGGTGAACACATAGGCCGCCGGCCGTGGGCCCTGGCGCAGCAGGCGGGCCCAGGTGGAAATGTCGAATGGCGCTACTGTTTTAATAGCCGCCTGCGCTTTATTGGCGAGGGCCAGGGCCGGATTTGGCCTGTAAAGCCAGGCCAGGGCGGCCGCCACCAGCACAGCGCGGCGTCCTGCCTGCCGGCGGCCAACGCCGGGCATGCCGGTTTCAGAATTTGATTTCATGGACTTGTACCTCTTTTGCGTTACGCCACACGGCAACCATGCGCTCGCCCTGTTGGGCCAGGCGCGGGTCGTCGTTGTCACCCGTCACACTGCCCAGCACCACCAGGCGGAAAGTCTGGCCGCTGTCGGTGGACAGCCAGGCCTTGAGGGTGCTGCGCGCGCCGTCCACACTGCGCCAGACCACCGCCACATGAGCGCCCGACGCCAGCACGTCGGCATGTTCGGCGCGTTCGTCGGGCAGCGCCCGCACCGTTTCAAGCCGCGGGCTGCCGTCGGGCCGCAGCCGCGCATAGCGCACGGCAGCCACATCTTCCGCGCCGTGTTTCCGGATGCCAAACCACACGGCATGGAAACCACCGTCGGCTGCCGGCGCCAGGCCCGGCCCGTGGTGCGGGCAGGCGTCGATGTGCCAGTCATCGAACGTGGCGCGCACCATCCTGGCTTCGGGCACCAGTGCGGCAAAGCCGTGGTCGCGCACATTGGGCGCAAACACGTGCCGCCACATGGCGCGCATCACGCCGTCGCGGCCCGGGGCCAGCGCAATCCGGCAGCACTCGCAGGAATGGTCGGCAACCTTGATATCCGGGCCAAAGGTGGCCCCACCGTCGCGCGATTCGTTGCGGTAGATCGCCGCGCCTTCATAACTGGACTTTTTGCCCACCTTGGGGGCGCGTTCCATGTCGCGCTTGTCGACCCAGACGGTGTGCAGCACGCCCCGGGCGTCAAAGGCAATCGACTCGAAACGGTGGGTAATCACCTGCCGGTCGGCGTGCACGGTGAACGGCGCCGAGAAGGTCTGGCCGCCATCGGTGGAGCGCACCATGCGGATCATGCCGGTGTAAGGCTTGGCCAGCGGCTGGGTGTAGCTGATGACGGCCCAGCCCCTGGGGCCGAATGCCAGCTTGGGGCGGTTCTCGCCATCGGCCGATAGCACGTCGCCCGCGGTGGCGATGATGCGCGGCGCGCCCCAGCGACTCAGGTCGCTGGCCGGAGCGGTTTGCACAAACAGCCGGCCATGCTCATCGAGGCCAGCCAGCCACAGCCGGCCATCGGGCGCAAAGGCAACGCCACTGGCCAATTGGGCGCGCGGATGGCCCTGGCCATGCGCATGCTGGGCCGGGACGCTGGCCGCGGCCAGGGCCAGTCCCGCGAGGGCCAGGGCCTGTTTCAGCCAGCGCGTGGCGCGCTGTCCCTTCATGGTGAACGGGCGCATCACCATGTTGCGTCCAGGCCGGCGTAGAACGCCCGTGGCAATGCCGGCGAGAAAACCGGCGTGTTCGACGAAACCGACGCGCTGTCGGCATAGCGCCGGTCGGTCACGTTCATGAGCCGGGCAAACAGATTGACACCCTTGCCGACAGACTGACTGAAACGCAGGTTCAGCACATCATGCCCCGGGTATTTGCCGTAGGTCGCCGAGTTGCTCGCCTCCAGCCAGTAGCTGCCCAGGCGCACCCATTCCAGTTGCACCAGTGTGCCGGCACGCGGCGTCCAGCTGATGCGGGTGTTGGCCACGACCCTGGGCGCGCTTTCCATTTCCTTGCCTGAATAATTGGCGCTGGCGGTGACCCAGTCCACATAGGTGTGTT
>JAHFQQ010000031.1:0-680 GCA_023259235.1 Polaromonas sp.
CCCCAGGTTGTTGACATTGACCAACTGGCCCAGGGAACTGTCCGGATCAATCGGACCGGTGATGGTCGCGGTCGCGCGCAGGGCCAGGTCGGGCTGCACCTCGGCCACGGCAAGCTTGAGCGGGCCATCACAAAAAATTTGCAGGATCAGCGCGCCATTGAACTTGATATTGCCCTGCATCAGGGCGGCAGCTGCAGTCATTTCCCCAAGCAGTCGCATCACCGGAGCCGGATAGCCACCGGCAGCTTCGCGGCGCTTGAGAATTTCCTGCCAGGCATCTGTCAGGCGTACCAGCATGCCACGCACCGGCAACCCGTCAAAGAGAAATTTATGCAGTTCGGACATGATGAAAAGTAAGGATGAAGCGGCAGGAATAAGCGCAAACCCAACCCAGCCTTCAGGTCAGTTTTTTGAGCCCATTTTTGTAACGCCGGGCATTGTCCATATAGTTGCTGGCACTCATTTCCAAATCCTCTATCTGTTCCGGAGAAAGGCGCTTGACCTCCTTGGCCGGACTTCCCAGAATCATGGATCCATCAGGGAACTCCTTGCCTTCAGTCACCAGAGAGCCCGCGCCAACCAGGCAGCCTTTGCCAATCTTCGCGCCATTGAGCACTACCGCCCCAATCCCGATGAGCGAGCCGTCGCCGATGGTGCAGCCGTGCAGCATGACATGGTGG
>JAHFQQ010000031.1:690-17397 GCA_023259235.1 Polaromonas sp.
GTGGCCGACGGTGACGTGCTCGCCAATGTTCAGCGGCATCCCGTGGTCGGCGTGCAGCACGCAATTGTCCTGGATATTTGAACCCCGGCCCACGTAAATGGGTTCCGTGTCGCCCCGCACCACCACGCCAAACCAGACGCTGCTATCCTCAGCAAGCGTCACATGGCCTATCACCTGAGCGCTGTCGGCCACCCAGGCCGACTCATGGATTGCAGGCGACAAATCGTCCAGTTGATAAATAGCCATAAAAGTCCTCAATTCAATCGTCTTGGGTCATACATGAAACTGACCCCGATTGTAAAGAGCCGCCTGTCGTCGACAATTCAGCCATAACTGCCACACCCCCACCTGCAGAACTGCGCCGGCTTTCATTGCAGGCGTTCCTGGCGCCAGATCCACAGCAGAAAGTGCATCTAACCCATGCGTTATGGGCGCAATCAGCTACTATTTCTATAGCGGCCGAGCTTGCTTTCCAGGCGCCGCATAATCTGCCCGGCTGCCCTGCCCGCCCAGAACTGCGCTCGCACCTCAATTTGCCCAAGCGCTCCCCCTTCACCCGGGAAGGCCTGGCCGCGCTGCTCCACGCACTGACCCACATTGAATTCAATGCCATCAATCTGGCACTCGATGCCATCTGGCACTTTGGCCAAATGCCACGCGACTACTACCTGGACTGGCTGAGAGTCGCAGTTGAAGAAGCGCGGCACTTCGGCCTGCTGCGCGTCCACCTGCAGTCCATGGGCCATGATTATGGCGACTTCCCGGCCCACACCGGCCTGTGGGACATGGCTCGAAAGACCGGAGGCGATGTGCTGGCCCGCATGGCCCTCGTGCCACGCACGCTGGAGGCCAGGGGACTGGACGCTACCCCTCCGATGCAGTCCAGACTGCGCAAGGTCGGCACACCTGACGCCCTTCGCGCGGTGGAAATTCTGGACATCATCCTGCGCGACGAAATCGGCCATGTGGCCATCGGAAACCGCTGGTATCGCGCGCTGTGCAAGCAGCGCGGGCTGGACCCGCTCTCTACCTATGCCACGCTGGCCAGACAATATGGCGCACCGCGCCTGAAAGGCCCATTGAATCTAGCCGCACGCCGCTCCGCGGGGTTTGACGATGCGGAACTGACTCTGCTGAACTCGCAGGCTTGATCTGGGGCCCGGCAGTGGCGCAACAATCCGGATGGCGCTAGACTACGCCAGTACGGCATGATTAGCCTTATGGGCACGCCGCCGGCTACCCAAGTCTGGGTTTATGCGACGGGCGACAGCAGGCTCCCCAAGCCGTCATCCAAAAAATTCCTGAAAGGAGTTTATGCATGGCCCGGCACCTGGTTTCCGGCGTAACTTCACAGATGCCGCGCCTGCCCGCGGACATTGCCCTGCAACTGCCGCAAGGTGCGCGTCTGGGTGCCGCCAACGCGCCGGTAAAACTCCTGTTTTCCCGGTGGTCAAGCATTGCCCGCCTGAAGGCTGGCCAGATCGGTGCCCTAGCCGAGGATTACGTCGAGGGCAAACTGCAAATAGAGGGGGCCATGCGCGACGTCATGCGTGCGGTCACCAGGCTTTTGCCCGGCAACCCGGTCCAAAGCGATACGGGCTGGTGGTCGAACATGCTGCATATGGCCAAATCCATGGCGGCGCATACGCCAGCCAGGGATGCCACGCATGTGCAGTTTCACTACGACGTTTCAGATGCTTTTTATGCATTGTGGCTGGATCCGCGTCGTGTCTATTCATGCGCCTATTACCAATATCCATCCATGACGCTCGCACAAGCGCAGGAGGCCAAGCTCGACCTCATCTGCCGCAAGCTGATGCTGCAGCCGGGTGAGCGTTTTCTGGATATCGGGGCCGGCTGGGGCGCGCTGCTGCTATGGGCCGCTGAGCACTATGGGGTGGATGCCACGGGCATCACGCTGTCAAAAAACCAGCACGCGCACGTGCAACAGCTCATCGCGGAAAAGGGTCTGACCCAGCGCGTGCGGATGGAACTGCGCGACTATCGCGACTTGTCCGAGGAAACGCCTTTCGACAAAATTTCTTCGGTAGGCATGTTCGAACATGTCGGACAAGCGCACATGAGCAACTATTTCGGGAAAATCCTGCGACTGCTGACTCCCGGCGGGCTGGTCATGAACCATGGCATCACGGCCGGCGGAATGGATAACCGGCAACTCGGCGCGGGCATGGGCGACTTCATCGAGAAATACATTTTCCCCGGCGGCGAACTGCTCCACGTCAGCGCCGTGCTGGAACACATGGCCCGGGCCGGGCTGGAAATGGTGGACGCCGAGAACCTGCGTCCGCACTATGCACGCACACTCTGGCACTGGTCCGACGCACTCGAAGCACGGCTCGACGAAGCGCGCCAGGTGCTGGCCGCCGACGGCGGCCCCGAGCGCGCCGAGAAAACCCTGCGCGCCTATCGTTTGTATCTGGCCGGCAGCGCCATGAGTTTTGAGCAAGGCTGGATTGCGCTGCACCAGTTGCTGGCAATGCGGCCCGCGGGCGCTGCGTGCAACGCACCGGCCGCTCAACTTGCGAGCGCCCAGTCGGGTTACCCGTTCCGCCGGGACTACATGTACCGTTGACGCGCGCCGTCCCGTCCGGGATGGCGTTCAACCCCGCGGATGGTGCCGCGCATGCAGCGCCTTCAGGCGTTCCCGCGCGACATGGGTATAAATCGTGGTGGTGGAAATATCGGCATGGCCGAGCAGCATCTGGACCGCGCGCAGGTCGGCGCCATGATTGAGTAAATGCGTGGCAAACGCATGGCGCAAGGTATGCGGCGACAACGGCGACGCAATGTCGGCCAGGCGCGCGTACTTCTTGACCAGCATCCAGAACATCACCCGGCTCATGCCGTGGCCGTGGCTGGTGACAAACAGGTCGTCGGTCTGCTGGTCGCCCAGAATGACCTGCCGCGCCTCGGCCAGATAACGCACCATCCATTCACGCGCCACCTGCCCGAAAGGCACCAGCCGCTCCTTGCTGCCCTTGCCCAGGACGCGCAGCACCCCCTCGTTCAGGCCCACGTGGAAGGTCTTGAGCTTGACCAGTTCACTGACACGCAGTCCGCTGGCGTACATCAGCTCCAGCATGGCACGGTCACGCTGGCCGAGCACGCCGTCTGCGGACGGAGCCGCCAGCAGCGCCTCGACCTGCGCCTCGCTCATCAGCTTGGGCACCCGCAACGCCTGTTTGGCCGATTGAAGTTTGAGCGTCGGATCCGTTGCAACCAGGCCCTCGCGCAGGGCCCAGCGAA
Source organism: Polaromonas sp. (assembly GCA_023259235.1). GTDB lineage: Bacteria > Pseudomonadota > Gammaproteobacteria > Burkholderiales > Burkholderiaceae_C > Polaromonas. The sequence goes on from JAHFQQ010000031.1 coordinate 3,958, forward strand.
AGTACCGCTTGAAGACGGTCAGACGCCGATTTGCCGACGTGGCCTTGGTGATGGCATGCTTTACGGAGAAATAAGCGTTGAGATCGCTCTCAAGCGTCTCATCGAGCATGCGTCCGCCCTGACCGTCGGAACCCAGCCAGGTCGCGTAAATCGACAGGTCACGCCGATAGGCCTCCAGCGTATTCCTGCTCAGCCCGTCTTCCAGCCACAAGGCGTCAATAAACGCATCTATGCTGGATTGGCTCTGTGCTTGCATGGTGTTGACGATAACAAAAATCCCTGCGGCCCTGGTCATATCCGACCAATCGGCACCTGACACACCCGGGCGCCGCCGAAAGTTTGCGGTTATTCTCTGCGCGTGTTCTACGCGCAGCTTCTCTTCCCCGATTTTTCCCTTATCGTTTGCGGCTATCTCATCTGCCGCTACACCGCACTCAACCGAACCGTGTGGGCTCAGGTGGAAAGCCTGGTTTATTACTTCCTGTTTCCGGTGCTTTTGTTCCAGTCGATTGTCAAGAGTCCACTGGATCTGGCGGCCGCTTCCAGCTTCGTCGGCGCGGGCCTGGCGGTTGGGGCTACCGGCATAGCGCTGGCTTACAGCCTGCCGTACCTGCCCTGGCTGGGCCGGCACATCGACCCACGCGAGCATGCCGCAAGCGCGCAAGTCGCCTTTCGCTTCAACTCCTTCATCGGTCTGGCCCTCGCCGAGCGAATGGCGGGCAGCCAGGGCGTGCTGCTGATTGCCATACTGATCGGCCTTTGCGTGCCACTCTTCAACGCAGCGGCGGTGTGGCCCATGGCCAGACATGCGCAGCGCGGTCTTCTGCGAGAGCTGGTGCGCAACCCGTTCATCCTGGCCACGGCCAGCGGTCTGACGGCCAACCTGCTGGGCTTCACCCTGCCGTCCTGGCTCGAACCCACGGTCACGCGCATTGGAGGGACATCCCTGGCACTGGGTTTGATGGCGGCCGGTGCCGGCATGCAGTTCGGCCATCTATCCCAGGCCAAAAGCCTGGCCGCGGCGGTGCTGGCAATACGCCATCTGTTCCTGCCCATCGCAGCCATGGTCCTGGCCAAAGTGTTCGGCCTGTCGGCTGAGCAGACAGCCATACTGCTGGTGTTTTCAGCACTGCCCACCTCCTCCAGCGCCTACGTACTGGCGGCGCGCATGGGTTACAACGGCGGCTATGTCGCGGGCCTGGTGACCCTGTCCACAATGCTCGGGGTCGTCAGCCTGCCGTTTGGGCTGGGCGTGCTGCGGTAGCGCAGCGGCGCCTTGCAGGAAAAGAGCTCCGCCATTTTTAGAATGCTATTAATTTTATAGCTGTTCATGGCCGCCATGATTCGGCTACAGACCAATTTCATTAACAATTATTGAAGATTGCTGAAAATCAACGGGATTCACCGAGAACAAGCCCATGGGGCATGGGCTCCCCGGTCATCTTATTCGCGTGATCCGCGCAGGCCCCGGAAAACGACATTGATCCCCGCAGCTGTCCGGCCATGGCACCCCACTTGCGGGAAAACCCTCTGCCTGGGGTGGCACCATGGGCACGCAAGGTCTGTCGCGGCTTGGTACCATCCGTCTGGTCAAGAAAATTCAACCAGGCTAACTTCGGGTTCGAAGTATTCCAGTAACAGGAGAACACAGTGAAATTCAGATTTTTTCATGGATTGCTGGCCCTTGCCAGCGCAATCGTGATGACTGCTTCACCCGCTCAGGCGCAGCAGCAGTACATCAACGTTTTGACCGGCGGCACCAGCGGCGTGTATTACCCGCTGGGCGTGGCGCTGTCACAGATTTACGCCAAGGCGATGCCTGACGTGAAAACTTCGGTGCAGGCGACCAAGGCTTCGGCCGAAAACCTGAACTTGCTGCAGGCCGGACGCGGAGAAATCGCGTTTACGCTGGGTGATTCGCTGTCGGATGCATGGCGCGGCAATGCCGACGCCGGTTTCAAGACGCCGCTCAAGAAACTGCGCGGCGTGGCCGGGATTTACCCGAACTATATCCAGATCGTGGCGGCGGCCGATTCCGGCATCAAGACGCTGGCCGACCTGAAAGGCAAGCGCATCGCGGTCGGCGCGCCGAAATCCGGCACCGAACTGAACGCGCGCGCGATTTTCAAGGCCGCCGGTCTGAGCTACGCCGATTTCGCCAAGGTCGAATACCTGCCGTTCGGCGAATCCGTGGAACTGATGAAAAACCGCCAGCTCGATGCCACCCTGCAGTCGGCCGGCCTCGGTGTATCGTCGTTGCGCGACCTCGCCACCGCGCTCAAGATCGTGGTGGTGCCGATTCCGGCGGCGGTGGTGGCGAAGGTCGGCGACCCGGCCTATCAGTCCGGCATCGTGCCGGCCAATACCTATGACGGCCAGACCAGCGATGTCGCGACCGCATTCGTGCAAAACTTCCTGGTCACGCATGAAGGGGTGCCGGCCGACACCGTCTACAAGATGACCAGGAGCATGTTTGAAAACCTCGATCACCTGGTGGCGGCGCATGCCGCAGCCAAGTCGATCAGCACAAAAACGGCACTCATCGGCATGCCGCTGCCGCTGCACCCGGGCGCCGAGAAGTACTACCGCGAAATCGACCTGATCAAGTAAAGACCCGCCGACGGGCGGCCGGACCTGGTTCGGTCCGGCGCCGCGCCCCATGGCCAGTGGGCAAGGCAGGGCTGCCTTGCCCCGATCACGCATTCAGGAACTCTCCCCACAATGTCATCCCTACCTACCCCTGTCGAGGAATTCCAGGAGCACGGCGTGCAACGGACGCTCAGCGGCATGGCGCTGAAAGTCCTGATCGCGGTGGCCCTGACGTTCTCGACCTACCAGCTGATTGTGGCAGGTTTTTCACCATTGTCGTCATTGGTGATGCGTTCGCTGCATGTCGGTTTTCTGCTGGCGCTCACGTTCCTGATCTACCCCGCTTTCAAGGGCGGCAAGTTGACTGCCATCGCCTGGTACGACTGGCTGCTGGCCGCGATCGGCTTTGCCCTGTCTTTTTACCACTGGATCTTCGAGGCGGACCTGATCCAGCGTTCGGGCGAGCCGACCATGGCTGACCTGGCGGTCGGCGCAATCATGATCGTGCTGGTGTTCGAGGCCACCCGCCGCATGCTGGGCTGGGCCTTGCCGATCGTGTGCGGCACCTTCCTGCTGTACGGCCTGTTCGGACAATACCTGCCGGCGCCGCTCGGGCATCGCGGCTACGGCTTCGATCAGATCGTCGGCCAGCTGTATCTCGGGAGCGAGGGCATCCTCGGCATTCCGACCATGGTGTCGGCCACTTATATCTTCCTGTTCATCCTGTTCGGCGCGTTCCTGGAACATGCCGGCATGATCCAGTTGTTCAACTCGGTCGCGCTCGGTCTGGTCGGCCAGGCCAAGGGCGGCCCGGCCAAGGTGGCGGTGATCTCGTCCGGCTTCATGGGCACCATCTCCGGTTCCGGCGTGGCCAACGTGCTGACCGTCGGCCAGTTCACGATTCCGCTGATGAAGCGCTTCGGCTACAGCTCGGTGTTTGCCGGCGCGGTCGAAGCCACTTCCTCGATGGGTGGCCAGATCATGCCGCCGGTGATGGGCGCGGTGGCTTTCATCATGGCCGAGACGCTGAACGTGCCGTATGTGGAAATCGTCAAGGCGGCGGTGATTCCAGCGATCCTGTACTACGTCACCGCATTCTGGATGGTGCACCTGGAGGCCGGCCGCATGGGCCTGGTCGGTTTGCCGAAAGACCAATGTCCGAATCCGCTCAAGGCGCTGAAGGAAAGCTGGTACCTGGTGCTGCCGCTGGCGGGGCTGGTCGGCATGCTGTTCCATGGCTTCACGCCGATGTTCGCCGGCCTGACCGGACTGGCGCTGACCGCGATCCTGATTCTCGGAGCGGCGGTGGCGGCGCGCTTGTCAAGCATGGCGTTCCGCTATGTATTCTGGCTCGGGCTGGGCCTGGCGGCGGCAACCTTCTTCGAGTTCGGGATTTACGCGATCCTGGCAGTGATCGCGCTGCTGGTGCTGGCCTGCTTCCGGGTCAAGGGTGGCCGCAAGACCCTGCGCACGATCCGCTCCAGCCTGATCGATGGCGCCAAGCAGGCGCTGCCGGTGGGCGTCGCCTGCGCCGTGGTCGGCGTCATCATTGGGGTCTTGACGCTGACCGGCGCCGCCTCCAGTTTTGCCGGCTTCATCCTGACGGTCGGTGAAAAGAGCCTGTTCCTGTCGCTGTTCCTGACCATGATCGTATGCCTGATCCTGGGCATGGGAATCCCGACCATTCCGAACTACATCATCACCAGCTCGATCGCGGCGCCGGCCTTGCTCAGCCTCGGCGTGCCGCTGATCGTCTCGCACATGTTCGTGTTCTATTTCGGCATCATGGCCGACCTGACGCCGCCGGTGGCGCTGGCCGCGTTTGCGGCGGCGTCGATCGCCAAGGCGTCGCCGATGCGGATCGGCTTCAAGGCGACCCAGATCGCGATCGCCGGCTTCGTCATCCCCTACATGGCGGTGTATACGCCGGCGCTGATGCTGCAGGGCGACTGGAGCGTGCTGGCAGTGCTCTACATTGTCGGCAAGGCGCTGCTGGCGATCGGATTGTGGGGCGCCACCGCGGTCGGCTATCTGCTGACGCCGCTGAAGGTACACGAGCGGGTGGTGACCGGCGTCGCCGCGCTGATGCTGGTGGCGGCGGGCGCGCTCAGCGACGAGATCGGCTTTGCGATGGCGGCGCTGTTCATGCTCTGGCACCTGTGGCAAAAGCGGCGCCTGGTGGCGGCATGATCGGCGTCTGCCTGGCCGCGGCCGGGTTGGCTGCCGGATTGACCGCCAGCCTGCCGCTGCAAAGCTTCACCCTGGCCTGGACCCATTCAATCGAAAAAATCCGCTGGGAAGAAGATTACCGGGTCGTGCAAACGGCGGACGGTGCGCGCCTGCAGTTGACCGAGGCGCGTATCCAGGGCTCCGGTGCCGGCATGGAACCACCGCCGGATGCAGTGCTGACGAAAAATGGAGACTGGCATTACAGGCCTTCGCTGCCGCCCCTGCAACGCCTGCATCTGGCACGTTCAGGCTATACCGCCGATTACGAAATATGCTGGAGCGGCATCTGCCGCCCAATGGCAGAAATTGCCGGGCCGGTGGGCACCGGTTCCGTGCTGGATATTTTTCCCTGTCCTGTTCACTGAAACTGCAGCGGCAAGACCCGCGTAGATCCGGATTGCGCAAGTCCCCAGGCAACCATGCCCGAACATCGTCTGCCCTGACTGGATTATTGAATCTCCAGCAACCGCTTCTCCAGCCGCTTTGTCAAGTGCGCAATATCAGCAATGTCGGCGGCTGACAATTTCGGCCCTGGCTTGCGAAGCACGGCAGAGGCAATCACGCCTCGTTCAACCATGATGTGCTTCCTGACTGCCAATCCAATTCCTGCCTGCTGTTCGTATCTAGCAAGCGGCAGGTAGGCATCGAAGATGTCATGGGCCCGCTCGATATTTCCGGTTGCATGTGCCTTGCATACCTCCACCATCATCTCGGGATAGGCAAAGCCGGTCATGGCGCCATCCGCACCGCGGGCAAGTTCCTCCGGCAAAAAGAGGCCTCCCCCATTGCCGGTAAGAATCGACACCCGCCGGACTTCGCCGCGTTCGCTCGCCACGCGCAGCGCCAACAACTTGGCAAGTCCGGGGGAATCTTCGTGCTTGAGCATCACGCAATTGGGCGAGCTTTTCAAAATGCGCAAAACGACGGAGGTCGACATCTGCACGCCGGTCGACAGCGGATGGTCCTGCAGGACCCAGGGAACCCCGGCACCCAGCGTTTCATTGACCATGTCGAAATAGGCCGTGATCTGGTCGTCGCCTCGAACCGCAGGGGCAGGTGCGATCATGACCCCGGACGCACCCATGCCCATGACGCTTTCAGTCAATTCCCGCATCGGCGCAAAGCCTGGCGACGAGGCACCAACGACGACGGGAACCCGGCCAGCCACTCGCGCCAAGACCGTTTTGACGAACAGGCGCGATTCGTCCGCCGTGAGTTTGGTCGCCTCGCCCAGGATTCCCAGCACGGTCAGACCGGTCGCGCCGCGTTCCAGGTAAAACTCAACCATGCGATCGGTGCTGACCAAATCAAGCGAGCCATCTTCGGTAAACGGGGTGACTGCAATCAGATAAACGCCTTTGGCAGTCGCTGCCAGTTTATTCATGCCAAAACCCCTGGTCTGACTGGATGATGAAATGATTTACCCGGCCCGGCGGCCGCGGTAAACAGACTTTCCCTCGCGCAATGGGCGACACGCAGCTGGGCCATCCGCATCAGCGCACAGTGCGGGCCCACGCTTCGTAACGCGCCCTGGTTTCTTCATTCGGCGGGTAAAGGCCGGGTAACGGGGCACCTGCCTCGACCTGCGACATGATCCAGCCCTCCTGCCTTTCCTGCTCAACTGCCGCGGCCACCACCTCGTTCAGAAAAGCGGCAGGAATCAATACGGCGCCGTCGGAGTCGACCACCACGACATCGTTGGGGAACACTGCCACGCCGCCACAGCCGATCGGCTCCTGCCAGGCGACGAAGGTCAGTCCCGTTACCGAGGCCGGCGCGGCAGTACCCTGGCACCACACGGGTAACCCGGTCGCCAGCACACCAGCCAGGTCGCGGATGACGCCGTCAGTGACCAGTCCGGCCACGCCGCGCTTTTTCATGCGGGTACACAAAATATCGCCAAAGATGCCGGCATCGACGACGCCCATTGCATCGGCCACCGCTATGCATCCGGCAGGCATCGCCTCGATGGCGGCACGCGTGGAAATCGGCGCGCCCCAGGACGCAGGCGTGGCCAGATCCTCCCGTGCCGGTACGAACCGCAACGTAAAAGCACGCCCAACCACGCGCGGCTGTCCGGGCTGCAGTGGCCTGGCGCCACGCATCCAGACATTGCGCAGCCCCTTCTTCAGCAAGACAGTAGCAAGCGTTGCAGTCGTGATGCCACGGAACACGCGAATCAGGTCCGGCTCCAGCGCAAGAGGCTCAGCACCCATCAAAATTCTCCTTGAACTCGATTGCATTTAATCACGTCGAGCCAGTCTGCTGGTCCAGCGCCCACAGCACATGCTCCCTGACCACATCGTTTGGGTGGCTGCTGCGCGCTTGCAGGCTTCGCCTGATGTCCGCATCCCGGGCAGTACCTGTGCGCAGGGCATTTCCCATCGCCACTGCAATGTTGCGCAGCCAGCGCTCGTGCCCGATGCGGCGAATGGCGTTGCCTTCGGTGAAGCGCAAAAATTCTTCTTCGGTCCAGCCGAACAGGGTCACCAGTTGCTGCCCGGTAAGGTGCTGGCGCTCGTCAAAGTCCGGCAGGGTGCTGCGCTGCGCAAACTTGTTCCATGGGCAGACCAGTTGACAGTCGTCGCAGCCATAAATGCGGTTCCCCATCAAGAGGCGAAGCTCGAGCGGAATCAGCCCGGCGTGTTCAATGGTCAGGTAAGAGATGCAACGCCGTGCGTCAAGCCGGTACGGTGCGATGATGGCCTGCGTCGGGCACACGGCCAGGCATGCGCTGCAGCTGCCGCAGTGCGGTAGCACTGGCTCGCTGGGCGGCAAGGCCAGATCCGTATAAATTTCGCCAAGAAAAAACATTGACCCGGCATCGCGGTTGAGCAGCAGCGTGTGCTTGCCGCGCCAGCCCTGGCCGCTGCGGGCAGCCAGCTCGGCTTCAAGCACCGGGGCTGAATCAGTAAAAACACGGCAGCCGAATTGCTCGACATGCCCTGCGATTTTCACGCTGAGTTTTTGCAGGCGGGCGCGCATCAGCTTGTGATAGTCCCGACCACGGGCATAGACCGAGACGATGCCCTCGGCGGGCCGCGCAAGGCGGCTGAGCTCGATGGCCTGCCATTCACCGGGGTTGACAAATGTGGATGCGGGCAAATAATCCATGCGTACGGTGATGACGCTCACGGTCCCCGGAATCAACTCGGCGGGACGCGCACGTTTGAGGCCATGCTGAGCCATGTATTGCATGCTGCCATGAAAACCCGCTGCCAGCCAGGCCGACAATCCCGGTTCAGCTGACGATAAATCAACGCTGGCCACGCCAATTTGCGAAAATCCAAGCTCGCGCGCCCACATCTGAATTTGAAAAACGAATTGATGACTATCCAGGACCATTCGCTGATTGTAGAAACTATTGTCTGGCACGATGAAGCTGCCACCCAGGCCTTTGCGCGGGCGCTGGCCCGCAAGCCAGCGATTGGGCGGGTTCTGATTGAACTGCGAGGGGACCTGGGTGCCGGAAAAACCACGTTCGCGCGGCACCTGCTCCGCGCGCTCGGCGTGGTCGAACGCGTCAAAAGCCCTACCTATGCCGTGGTCGAAGCCTACACGCCGGCCAAGTCGAATCTGAACATCTGGCACTTTGATTTTTATCGTTTCAATGACCCTCGAGAGTGGGAAGAGGCAGGGTTTCGCGATATTTTTGCCAGTGCCGGACTCAAACTGGTCGAATGGCCCGAGAAGGCGGCCAACTATCTGCCCGAACCCGACCTTTCGATCCATATCGAGATGAGGCCTGACGAATCACGCACCGTCACCCTCACCGCGTACAGTGCCGCGGGTGCAGAGTTGCTGGCATGAAAGAGTCCATTCCGGCCCTGAGCCGACGCAGCACCCTGCAGCTCGCCAGTGTGGTGCTGTTGTTGGGAGTGCAGCACATCGCGCGCGGCGCCACGATTGTGGCGGTGCGCGTCTGGCCTTCCAGGGACTACACACGGCTGACCATCGAATCGGACGAAGAACTCAAGGCACGACAGTTTTTTGTGGCTGACCCACCGCGCCTGGCGGTTGACCTTGAAGGCATTGATTTGATACCGGCCCTGCGCGAACTGGTGGCCAAGGTGAAATCGGATGATCCGAATATTTCGCGCATTCGGGTCGGACAAAATGCGCCGGGGGTGGTGCGGCTGGTAATGGACCTCAAGCAGCCCATGCTGCCGCAGGTGTTCACACTGCCACCCGTGGCGGCCTACCAGTACCGGCTGGTGTTTGACCTTTATCCGGCGCAGCCCCCTGATCCACTGGACGCCCTGATTGCAGAGCAGTTTGCAGGCAGGCAGCCGGAGGCAAGCCCGCCACGAACTGCCAGTGACCCGCTCGGCGACCTGATCGCGCAGCAATCAGGCAAGGCACCCGGCGGCGCGGCATCCGGTTCCGGCAAACCCGCGGATGGCAAGCTCGCGCTGGGAAAAGCCCCTATGGCCGAGGCAATGCCACAGGCCAAAACGGATCGCCTCATCATCGTGGCGCTCGACCCTGGCCACGGCGGCGAAGACCCGGGTGCCACCGGTCCCGGCGGCACCCGTGAAAAGGACGTGGTGCTGCAAATTGCGCGGCGCCTGCGTGACCGCATCAACCAGCAGCCCAACATGCGCGCCTACCTCACCCGTGACGCCGATTTTTTTGTGCCGCTGCAGGTTCGCGTGCAAAAGGCGCGCCGCGTGCAGGCTGACCTCTTTATCAGTCTGCATGCCGACGCGTTTTTCACCGAGCGGGCGCAAGGCGCCAGCGTCTTTGCGCTAAGTGAAAAAGGCGCTTCCAGCAGCGCCGCGCGCTGGATCGCCAACAAGGAAAATTCGGCCGATCTGGTGGGTGGCGTCAACGTGAAAGCCAAGGACGCCGTGGTTCAAAGAACCCTGTTCGACATGAGCACCACTGCGCAAATCAAGGACAGCCTGAAACTCGGCAGCGCCATGCTGGGCGAGATCGGCCATGTTGGCAGGCTGCACAAGCCCCGGGTAGAGCAGGCCAGCTTCGCCGTGCTGAAGGCCCCCGACATTCCCAGCGTGCTGGTGGAAACCGCCTTCATCAGCAACCCCGATGAAGAGGCCAGGCTGCGCAGCGATGACTACCAGGTGCAACTCGCCGACGCGTTGATGCGCGGCATCACGCGCTACTTCGCCAGGAATCCGCCGCTGGCGCGCAGCCGCGCCTTGTGAACCCGCGCGGGGCCGCTCCAGAAAGACATTGAGCGTGCGACCCGGCCAGTATTTCGGGCGTTCCGGCACGTCAGCGCAACCGGCGCCTTGGATGGCACATCGGCTGCTGGTCAGGGTTGTTTTGCCACTGAACCAATCGCCCTGCGCCTGGCCCTCCAGCCCCCCAACAGGATGACCAGCCCCGGAATCAGGATCATGGCCCAGATAATCTTGTCCAGATGCTCCTTGACAAAGGCCACGTTGCCAAAGAAGTAGCCCAAAGTGACAATGCTGCCGACCCAGAGCGCGCCGCCGCCGATGTCGTAGAGCATGAATTTGCTCCGCGTCATTTGCGTCACGCCTGCCACAAATGGCGCAAAAGTCCGCAAAAAAGGCATGAAGCGCGCCACAACGATGGTGATGCCACCGTAGCGCTCGTAAAACGCATGGGCCTGGTTAAATGCCGCCTTGTTGAAAACCCTTGAGTTTTCCCATTGAAACACCTTGGGACCAAAATAGTGGCCAATGGTGTAGTTGGAGTGGTTGCCCAGCACCGCCGCGGCAAACAGCAACCCCAGGGCCAGAGGGAAGCTGAGCAAGCCGACCCCACACATCGCTCCCACCACAAACAACAACGAGTCACCGGGCAGAAACGGCATCACAACGACGCCGGTTTCGACAAAAATGATGAGAAACAGCAACGCATAGACCCATGCGCCGTAGCTGGCTACAAAAACCTCCAGATGTTTATCGATGTGAAGGATGAAGTCGAAGAGAAAGGCAGTCAGTTCCATGGCAGCGATTTTGACAGGTCGGCAAACATCCCCGGCATCTGGCTCACAACGCAAACCTCCGGCTGCGCCTAAAATTGCCAGCACATGACCTCTCCGCTTTCCACCCGGCGCCGCCCGATCCGCGAACTTCCCGACGAGCTGATCAGCCAGATTGCGGCCGGCGAAGTGATCGAGCGGCCAGCCTCGGTGGTGCGCGAGTTGCTGGACAACGCGCTGGACGCCGGGGCCACGCAAGTCACGGTGCGTTTGCTGGCCGGTGGCGTGCGGCTGATTTCGGTGGAAGACGATGGACCGGGCATTGCCCAGGGCGAGTTGGCGATTGCCCTGAAGCGCCACGCCACCAGCAAGATCGCCTCACTGCAAGAACTGGAGGCCGTCGGCACCATGGGTTTCCGGGGCGAGGCGCTGGCCGCCATCAACTCGATTGCCGACATCAGCCTGCTGTCGAGAACGCCGGATGACAGCCATGCCTGGCAACTCGATGGCCGCACCGGCGAGATCAAACCAGCGGCGCGCGTTAGCGGCACTAGTGTGGAAGTGCGCGAGCTGTTTTACGCCACGCCGGCCCGCCGAAAATTCCTGAAAACCGACGCCACCGAACTGGCGCATTGCGTTGAAGCCGTGCGCCGCCATGCGCTGGTGCGCCCCGATGTCGGTTTTGCGATCTGGCACGAAGGCAGGATGATCGAGCAATGGCGCGCCTGCAGTGGCGAGTTGGCGCACGAGCAACGCCTGGCTGACGTGCTGGGCAGCGACTTTGTGACGCAATCCGTCGCCGTTCACTACGAAAGCGCAGCGCGCCGCGCCGATGGTTTGCCCGCCGTGCGGATCTGGGGCCGCGCCGGCATCCCGGACGCTGCCCGCTCGCGCGCCGATCAGCAGTTTGCCTACGTCAATGGCCGCTACGTTCGCGACAGGGTGCTCACGCACGCTGCCCGCAGCGCCTACGAAGACGTGCTGCACGGCCAGCGCCAGCCGGTCTACGCGCTTTATGTCGAGATCGATCCGGCCCGCGTGGACGTCAACGTGCACCCCACCAAGATCGAAGTGCGCTTTCGCGACAGCCGCGAGGTACATCAGGCAGTGCACCATGCCGTGGAAGCTGCGCTGGCAACACCACGCGCCGCCCTGGCCGCCCAGACACCCAAAGACTCCAGCAATCCTTCCGATAGCCGATTTCTTAAGGAAAATCTGGCTATAGCCCCCTACCAATGGGCTCAGCCAGCTATTGATTCAATAGCTTATAACGGCCAATACGCGTCCGACCTGGAGGCGTTGTGGGGTTCGGCGAAAGGGGCTGGGACAACCGTTTCAGCTGGCGTGCCAGCCAGCCCCTGGCCGCTGGGCCGCGCCATTGCACAGTTGCAGGGCATCTACGTGCTGGCCGAAAATGCGCAGGGCCTGGTCGTCGTTGATATGCATGCTGCCCACGAGCGCATCGTTTACGAGAAGCTGAAAAGCCAGCTCGACACCTCCTGCATCGCCAGCCAGCCGCTCCTGATTCCTGCCACCTTTGCCGCCACGCCGCAGGAAGTCGCCACCGCCGAGGCCAGCGCCGACGTGCTGGGCACGCTGGGCCTGGAAATCACCCCGTTTTCGCCCAGAACGCTCGCTGTGCGCGCCGTGCCGACCAGCCTGGCACAGGGCGATGCCGTGGAACTCGCCCGCAGCGTGCTGGCCGAACTGGCACAGCACGATGCCAGCAGCGTCATTCAACGCGCCCGCAACGAGTTGCTCGGCACCATGGCCTGCCATGGCGCAGTGCGCGCGAACCGGCAACTGAGCATCGAGGAAATGAACGCGCTGCTGCGCCAGATGGAGGCCACTGAGCGCTCCGACCAATGCAACCATGGCCGACCCACCTGGCGTCAGATCAGCGTCAAGGAGCTCGACAGCCTGTTCCTGCGCGGCCGCTGAGAGCCCGCCAGGGCGGCCAGCTGCGGGCTGGGTTGATGCCAAAAAAAAAGCCAATTTGGTGCAATTTCGCCCCATTTTGGTGAGTCCAATCGAAAATCTGATTTTCATTTGCGGCAAAATGCATGTTTTGCATGAACTTATGTGCACTTTACAAAGAGTGCGCCATGTTTTCCATCCACTTTTTCCGAGATTGATCGATGAAATACAAGACCCTGGAAAGCTTTTTAAGTCACGTGACCGCCTCCAACCCGGGCCAGCCGGAATTCCTTCAGGCTACGACCGAGGTGATGGAAAGCCTTTGGCCGTTTATAGAAAAACATCCGAAATACGCCGAGCACGGCCTGCTCGAGCGCCTGGTTGAACCTGAACGCACCATTACGTTTCGCGTGTCGTGGATTGACGACCACGGCGAAGTCCGTGTCAACCGCGGCTACCGCATCCAGCACAGTTCTGCCATCGGCCCTTACAAGGGCGGCCTGCGCTTTCACCCCTCGGTCAACCTGTCCATCCTGAAGTTTCTGGCGTTTGAGCAGACCTTCAAGAACGCCCTGACGACCCTGCCCATGGGTGGCGCCAAGGGCGGTTCCGACTTTGACCCGAAGGGCAAGAGCCCGCTTGAAGTCATGCGTTTTTGCCAGGCTTTCGCCAGCGAATTGTTCCGCCACATCGGCGCCGACACCGACGTGCCGGCTGGCGACATCGGCGTGGGCGGCCGCGAAATCGGTTTTATCGCCGGCATGTACAAAAAGCTCAGCAACCGCTCC
>JAHFQQ010000032.1 GCA_023259235.1 Polaromonas sp.
TTGGTCGGACGGAAGGTGCCGTCTGACGGTTTGGCAATTTCCTGGAGAGGGGGCGAGCTTCGGCCCAATTCACGCCATGCGAGATATGCAACTGCGAGTAGCACCAATGCCGCGACCACCGGCCCCCATCGCTGGCACTGACTTGGTTTTCTGTTGTTCTTGAGCATTCGTTCCCTCACGTGAAGCTTGACCAAATATTCGCGCGGGTCGAAATGCGAGGCGCCAGGCTGTCATTGGCAAGAAATTCCACTATGGGTGCGGGACATGGCGGTTGAGGCCATGAAATGGTGTTCCAGAACCCAGTTCAAGTCGTGTTTGCGACTTGCCGTCCGTGGCCAAGACGACTGGATGATTCTATAAAGTTGTACCTATCCGCGAGTGTCTAAAGCATTACCATTTGGCAATGTTTCGGAGTCGGCGCGTGGCAGGATGATGCGGACGCGTAAGCCCGGTTCGGCATCTTCGAGGCAGAGGTCACCGCCGTGGAGTTGGGTAAAAGCGGCCACGATGGGCAGGCCCAGGCCACTGCCCCCTTGGTGGCGGTCAAGGCGATAGAAGCGCTGTAGCACCTTCGGTCGCTCATCCTTCGGAATGCCAGGGCCATTGTCCTGCACAATCAGGTTGGTCTTTGTCAACTCTTGTACCACCTGGACTTCTATCGTGGCGGGACTGCCCGCATACTTCAGCGCGTTGTCAAGCAAATTCGCCAATATGCCCGCGAGCAGATCCTTGTCACCCAGAACGACTGGCTCACCCTCAATGTCGGAAATCAAGGCAACACCCTGATCCTCCGCTGCAGCATCGTAAAGTTCCATAAGCGTAGTAATGACCTCACGCAGCGCCACCGGCTCGAAGGGTTGGCGCCGTGTGCCCGATTCCGCCTCGGCGATCTGAAGCAACTTGTCGAGTACTACGATCAGGCCGTCGATCTCATCGATAGCGACGTTTCCCACTGCCGTCAGGCCCTGCACCTCCGGCCTGCCGTGCAATGCCTCATCCAGGTAGCCGCGAATTCGGCCAAGGGGGGTTCGGAGGTTGTGAGCGATGGTATTGGACACATGGCGAACCCCTTCCATCAGGTGTTCGATGCGGTCCAGCATGCGGTTGATATCCGCACTGAGCCGGTCAAATTCGTCGGGCTCGTCGGACAAGGGGATACGTCGGCTCAGGTTGCCGGTTTCGATGTCCGAGGCCGCATGGCGGATCGTCCATATCCGCCTTTCGATCTGTTGCCGGAAGAGTTGCGTTCCGCCCAGCGCTAGCAGCAGTGCCAGCAAACCGCCGGTCGCGATGGCACGGTCTATGAGGGCGCCAATCTCGCTCAGGTCGTTCATGTCACGTCCTACCACGAGGAGTGCCCCATCCGACAGTCGATGCAGAACTACACGGCCGGCAGACGGGCGACCATCCCGGATAACCGCGTGATTGATTATTTGATCCAAAGGTGTCGCCCCGTCCGACCATGCGGGGATATTGCCGGCAATCTTGCGTCCCGCGGCGTCCGTGAGCAGATAGATCTCCGTATCTGAATCGACACCATCACTCAAGGTCTGCCCAATCCGTGCGCTCAGGAGCTGCAAGCCGTTGCGCTCGGCGTCGTCGGCAAATCGCTCGCTGATGGCGGTGATCTTGCTGTCGGCCGCCCGGGCCAGAACGCCGATGGTGCTGATGTAGAACACAGCAGACAACAGCACAGTGGATGCCACTACCAGCACGCCGCAGATCAGGGCCAGGCGGAAGGCGACCGAATGCCAGATTCTAGTCATGTGATCTGACCAGGTAACCGACCCCACGCACCGTATGCAGCAAGGCGGGGGTAAACCCCTTGTCAATTTTGTTGCGCAGCCGGCTGATTTGAACGTCGATGACGTTCGTCTTGGGATCGAAATGAAAATCCCACACGGACTCCAAAAGCATCGTCCGCGTCACTACCTGCCCCTGATGCCGTACAAGATATTCGAGCAGGCGAAATTCCCTCGGCTGCAACGCAATGGGCTGGCCAGAGCGCTCGGCGCGGCGGGTTCTCAAATCGAGTTTGAGATCGGCGACTCGGAGTTCGTCAACGTCCTCACGTATGCCAGTACGCCGCAGCAATGCTTCGATGCGAGCGAGTAGTTCTGAAAAGGCGAAGGGTTTGGCCAGGTAGTCGTCTCCGCCACCCCGCAACCCGCGCACCCGTTCATCCAGGCTGGCCAAGGCACTCAGGATCAGCACCGGCGTCTTTATGCGAAATTCCCTTAGAGACCTGACAATCGACAGGCCGTCCATGCCGCCCGTAAGCATGCGGTCAGCAATCATCAGGTCCCATTGTTCATTCTTTGCAAGATGGAGGCTCTCCATGCCATCTGCGCAGTGAGCAACTGAATATCCGCTCTCCCGTAGCCCTTTGCACAGGTAACGGGCCGTATCGGCTTCGTCCTCAATCACCAGTACACGCATACTCGGAATCTCAGCACGATCAAGATGTTGTGAGTCGTGTCACTTGAATCACACACCCATGTCCACCATGGGTGACGGGGAGCGCCCGATCACGGACGAGATTGATTTGCCGTGTGAGAGCGTAACGAACGGCCAGTCGGTAATAGCCATGGGGGAAAATTCCAGTGAGCGCAGTGCGAGTCCAGTTTCCCAGTCATGGCGCTCCTCTCTCCTGGAAGCATGGGACCTGATTATTCCGCATAAGCGTTCCGCAACCGCTTGTCAGAAAATAAAACGACAGCATGAAACCAGCGCCAATGCTGGTGCCCGGGGCCGGAATCGAACCGGCACGCCTTTCGGCGGGGGATTTTGAGTCCCCTGCGTCTACCAATTTCACCACCCGGGCAGAAAGAAGTTAAGCCTGAAATTATGGCACAGTGTAGTCATGAACTATCCAACCATTGAAGATGCCATCGGCAAAACGCCGCTGGTCGCCTTGCAGCGCATTGCTGCCACCAAAAACGCAGCGCGCGGCAACGTCGTGCTGGCCAAACTGGAAGGCAACAATCCTGCCGGTTCGGTCAAGGACCGTGCTGCCCTGTCGATGGTCCGGCGCGCCGAAGAGCGCGGCGAGATCAAGCCGGGCGACACGCTGATTGAAGCCACGTCGGGCAACACCGGCATTGCGCTGGCCATGGCGGCGGCCATCAGGGGCTACCGCATGGTGCTGATCATGCCCGAGGATTTAAGCATCGAGCGCGCCCAGACCATGAAGGCCTTTGGCGCCGAACTGATCCTGACGCCCAAGAGCGCCGGTATCGAATATTCGCGCGATCTGGCCGGACAGATGGAAAAAGACGGCAAGGGCCGGGTGCTGGACCAGTTTGCCAACGCAGACAATCCGCGCATTCATTACGAGACCACCGGGCCCGAAATATGGACAGATACGTCAGGCAAGGTGACACATTTTGTCAGTGCCATGGGCACCACGGGCACCATTACCGGTGTTTCGCGCTACCTGAAAGAAAAAAACCCGGCGATCCGGATCATCGGCGCGCAGCCCAGCGAGGGTTCGCGCATCCCGGGCATTCGGAAATGGCCGCAGGCCTATCTGCCCAAGATTTATGACCCTCGCCATGTGGACGAACTGGTACTGGTGAGCCAGGGCGATGCCGAAGACATGTGCCGGCGGCTGGCGCGCGAGGAGGGCATTTTTGGCGGCATTTCAGCCGCCGGAGCCTGCTGGGTGGCGCAGGAAATTGCCAAAAGGCAGACTGACGCCGTGATTGTTTTCATTGTCTGCGACCGCGGCGACCGTTATCTTTCAACCGGCGTGTTTCCGGCCTGAGCCGGCGCGTGATCTGCCGCGGGGCGGCCAAGAAAATGGTATTCACCCAGACGCAATATGCGGCCGCAACTATAGAAATGATAGTAGTCTTGTCTCGCAGGATAGCCCCATCATGAGCCCCGAATTCAAATTTTGCCCGAGCTGCGCAACCCCGCTGGCCTTGCTGTCCGCAATGGAAGACAGCGGCGAGAAGCTGCGCCTGCGTTGCCCGGGCTGCGGCTACACCTACTGGAACAATCCCACACCCGTGCTGGCCGCCGTGGTCGAGTATCAGGGCCAGGTCTTGCTGGCGCGCAATGCCGCGTGGACCGGCAAGATGTTTGCGCTCATCACCGGCTTCATGGAAGCGGGCGAAACCCCGCAAGGCGGCATTGCGCGCGAGATCAAGGAAGAAACCAACCTGGAAACCAGCGCGCTTGACCTGATCGGGGTCTATGACTTTCAGCGCATGAACCAGATCATCATCGCCTACCATGCGGTCTGCGTGGGTGACATCAAGCTGTCCGCGGAACTGGTGGAGTACCGGCTTTATGACTATGACAAACTCAAGTGCTGGCCTGCGGGCACCGGTTACGCGCTGGCCGATTGGCTGCGCAGCCGCGGCCATGAGCCGGCATTCATCGAGTGGAACAGAAAGCCGGAATAGCCGGGGTGGCAACGCGGCCGGGCGGCTCCGTCCTGCGCCGCAAGTGCCTAGAATGGCGGCAACTCAAGGATCATTCCCATGCACATCGACAAAGAACTCGATACCCGCGGCCTGAACTGCCCGCTGCCCATTTTGAAAGCTAAAAAAGCCCTGGCCGAAATGGTGAGCGGCCAGTTGTTGCGCGTGGTGTCCACTGACGCAGGCTCAATGCGCGACTTTCAGGCATTCGCCAAGCAGACCGGAAATGATCTGGTTGAGCAGCAAGCCGCCGGTGGTGATTTCATTCACGTGATCAAACGGCGATGAGTCTGCGCCCCGCGTGCAGCCCGATGCCGTTGGCAGAACGGATTCAGTCGAGCGTCAGCCCGCGCAGGTATGTCCTGAAATGTTCACCAACCTCGGGGTGGAGCAGCGCCAGTTCCACCGTCGCCTCAAGAAAGCCCTCCTTGCTGCCGCAGTCGTAGCGTTTGCCCTGGTACTGAAATGCATACACGCTCTCGGTGAGCTGGAGTTCTCCGCCTGCGCCCGGCGTTTGGCCGCGGATGTGCTCGAAAATCGCCGGCGTGAGGATGTAGCGCCCGGCCACCCCCATGCGTGACGGTGCCATCTCCGGCGCCGGTTTTTCCACAATTTTCTGTACTTTCATCAGCAGGGGGTTGGCGGCCTGCGCCGGATCCGCCGCGACGATGCCGTAGCGGCGCGTCTGCTCCAGCGGAACTTCCTGCACAGCCAGGATGGTCTGCCCAAGTTGATCGAACTGCGCCGCCATCTGGGCCAAAACCGACAGGCCGCCGGGTGGCCCCACCATCAGGTCATCGGCCAGCAAAACCGCAAATGGTTCATCGCCCACCAGATGTTCTGCGCACAAAACCGCGTGCCCCAGACCGAGCGAGCGGGGCTGGCGAACATAACTGAAGTTCATGTCGTGGGGCTGAACCGAGCGTATCAGCGCCAGCAAATCCTCCTTTTGGGCCATCTCCAGCTCATTTTCCAGTTCATAAGCGGTATCAAAGTGATCTTCGATGGCCCGTTTATTGCGTCCGGTTACAAAGATCATGTGGCGTATGCCCGCCGAATAGGCCTCTTCCACCGCGTACTGGATGAGCGGCTTGTCCACGATCGGCAGCATTTCCTTGGGTTGGGCCTTGGTGGCGGGCAAAAAGCGCGTACCCAGTCCGGCGACCGGGAAAACAGCTTTCTTGAGGGTGAATTGTTGCATTCGGCTTGGTCTGGATGAGGAAAATGAATTGAGTATTGCGTCGGGGATGCTGTATCGGGATGGGGCCAACTACCGGCTCCAGGTGGTCTGGCGGCACATAAACTGCGTCGCCAAAAAAGACGTCGAGTTAACGACCAGATAACAACAACAAAAAGGACTGTCAGGGTGGATATCTTACTTCTTGATGCCTTGGTGCCTGAAGCCATGGCCTGGCTTCAAACCAGGCACAACGTCGAATACCGGCCGGAACTTGCCGACGATCTGGTCGCATTGCGCAAGCTGGCTTACAAAACCAGAGGCATTGTGTTTCCCCGTCAAACCGTTGTCACCCGCGAGTTGCTGGATTTTCTGCCCAGGCTCAAGTGTGTGGGTCGCCTGTATGTGGGAACCGACAACACGGACCTTGAAGCCTGCAAGGAGCGTGCTATCAAGGTGGTGCATGGCAGCGGCGCCAATGTGCGATCCAATGCGGAGTATTTGCTGGGCAGCCTGCTGCTGCTGTATCGCCGCGGTGTGGTGGCTGCCCTGATGGGGCACCGGCACGCGGGCGTTCAGATGGGACGCGAGCTTCATGGCAGCACGATTGGAATTTTGGGACTGGCCCCGACCGCGCAGACGCTGGCTGGCATGCTCAATGCCCTGGGTGTTCGCCTGATCGGCTATGACCCCGCCGTACACCACACGGCAGCGATCTGGGAGCGCTTGCGGATCACCCCAGTCTCATTGCCCGAACTGGTGAGCCAGGCCGATGCAGTGTCGGTGCAAATGCTTTATGCCACGCGGTTCAAGGGCTTTGTCAACGCCAAGCTGCTGGCGGCCTGCAAGCCTGGCCAGTTGTGGGTCGGTATCAGTCGCAGCGCGCTGTTTGATCAAGGCGCACTGGCCGCGGCCTTGTGCGATGGCCGCATCGAAGCCTGCATTCTGGATGGCGCCGAGGCAAAATTTCTGGCGGAGTCCTCGCCGCTCAAAGGCCTCAAAAATCTCTTCATCACGCCGCGGCTGGGTTCCCACACGCGAGAGGCACGGTTGCGATCGAGCTGGTATGTGGCGCATCGCCTCTACGAAGCCATCACGGCGCCGCATGGTGGCGCGGATTCATTGCCCGGCATGCCGACGGGTCTCGATCTTTCCAGTGTCATGCCCGTAAATGAGTAGCGCTCCCGCCCAATGGTGAACGTGCCCGGTGGCCCCAAAGCTGCTATGTCAAGCGGGCGAGCTGCGCCCTGACTTTTTCCAGCGTGGCCGTGAAGTCGGCCAGGCGCTTGCGCTCCTGCTCCAGCACGGCGGGCGGTACTTTGGCCACGAACGCTTCGTTGGCGAGTTTGGCACGAACCTTGACCAGTTCGCCTTCAAGACGCGCGGCTTCCTTGCCCAGGCGCGCATTTTCAGCCCCCTTGTCAATTTCCATATGCAGACAGATACGGGCCTCGCCCACCACCGCAACGGGCGCGGCCTGTGCGGCCGCAGCCCAATCGGATTCATTTTCAAATACCCTGACTTCACTGAGCTTGGCCATGGCCTTTAGCGCGGGTGCTGCGCCGCTCACGAAGGCACCGTCGCCCAGCGCGAATAGCGGCAGCCGCGTGGCCGGAGACACCTTCATTTCACCGCGCAGATTGCGGCAGGCGTCGACCAGGGTTTTCAGCCTGGCCATATGGGCTTCGGCTTGTGGATCGATCTTTTCAGGCTGGCACTGCGGGTAGCTGGCCAGGCCGATAAACGGACCAGTCCGACCAGCGACGGGAGCCACTTTTTGCCAGAGCTCTTCGGTGATGAAGGGGATCACCGGATGCGCCAGCCGCAAAGTGGCTTCCAGCGTGCGGATCAGCGTGCGGCGCGTGGCGCGCTTTTGCGCGTCGGTGCCAGTCTGGATCTGCACCTTGGCGATTTCCAGGTACCAGTCGCAAAACTCGTCCCAGATGAACTGGTAAATGCTGCCGGCCACGTTGTCCAGGCGGTACTCCAGAAAGCCCTTGGCAACGTCACGCTCGACGCGCTGCAGGGTTGATGAAATCCAGCGGTCGGCCTGCGAAAAGCTCAGGTAGTTTTCAGCCTCGCCGCCTGGTTCACATTGGGCCGCCGTGTGTTCCAGCAGCCCGCAGTCCTGGCCTTCGCAGTTCATCAGGGTAAAGCGGGTCGCGTTCCACAGCTTGTTGCAGAAATTGCGATAGCCTTCGCAGCGCTTGCTGTCAAAGTTGATGCTGCGGCCCAGGCTGGCCAGCGAGGCAAAGGTAAAGCGCAGCGCATCGGCGCCATAGCCCGGAATGCCCGCCGGGAATTCGTTCTCGGTGTTCTTGCGCACCTGCGGCGCTGTTTCGGGCTTGCGCAGGCCTTGCGAGCGTTTGTCCAGCAATGGTGCCAGCTCAATTCCGTCGATCAGGTCCACCGGGTCCAGCACATTGCCTTCGGACTTGCTCATCTTCTTGCCGTGGGAGTCTTTTACCAGGCCGTGGATGTACACATGGTGGAAAGGCACCTTGCCGGTGAAATGCGTCGTCATCATGATCATCCGGGCGACCCAGAAGAAAATGATGTCGTAACCGGTGACCAGCACACTTGACGGCAGGAACAGATCCAGCTCTTTCGTCTTTTCGGGCCAGCCCAGTGAGGAGAAGGGCACCAGCGCTGACGAATACCAGGTGTCGAGAACATCTTCATCACGCGTGAGCTGCTTGCCCGGTGCTTGGGCTTGCGCTGCAGCTTCGTCGATAGCCACATAGACCTTGCCGTCTTCGTCGTACCAGGCCGGAATCTGGTGGCCCCACCAGAGCTGGCGCGAGATGCACCAATCCTGGATGTTGCCCATCCACTGGTTGTAGGTGTTGACCCACTGCTCGGGCACGAACCTGACCGCGCCGCTCTCGACCGCATCAATCGCTTTCTGGGCGATGGACTTGCCCACTGGCGCTGAATTTTCCGACGGGCCGCCCCTAGGAAAATTAGCCCCCTCGGGGGGCAGCGTAGTACGCGAAGCGACAAGCGTGGGGGCCGGTTTATTCACGGCAACAAACCACTGGTCGGTCAGCATCGGTTCGATGATCTGGCCGGTGCGGGTGCAGCGCGGCACCATCAG
Organism: Polaromonas sp.; assembly: GCA_023259235.1. GTDB lineage: Bacteria > Pseudomonadota > Gammaproteobacteria > Burkholderiales > Burkholderiaceae_C > Polaromonas. The sequence continues at coordinate 8,705 of JAHFQQ010000032.1, forward strand.
CTTGTGTTTCTTCACCTCGACCAGCAAGCCCAGCGCTTCCAGGTCGGCCACGACGGCCTTGCGCGCCACGAAGCGGTCCAGGCCGCGGTATTTTTCGGGTGCGTTGTCGTTGATGGCCGCGTCCAGGCTGAGCACGCAAATGATGGGCAGCTGGTGGCGCTGGCCGACTGCATAGTCGTTGGCGTCATGCGCGGGCGTGACCTTGACCACGCCGGTACCGAATTCCCTGTCGACGTAGTCATCGGCTATCACCGGAACGGTGCGGTTGCACAGCGGCAGCGTGACCTGCTGGCCGATCAGGTGGGCGTAGCGCTCGTCTTCGGGGTGCACCATCACCGCCATGTCGCCCAGCATGGTTTCAGGGCGGGTGGTGGCCACGGTTAGCGAGCCCGAGCCATCGGCCAGCGGGTAGCGGATGTGCCACATGAACCCGTCTTCTTCCTCGCTTTCGACTTCCAGGTCGGAGACGGCAGACTTGAGCACGGGGTCCCAGTTCACCAGGCGCTTGCCGCGGTAGATCAGCCCCTGCTCGTAGAGCTGCACGAAGGTTGAGGTGACAACCTTCGACATCTTCGGGTCCATGGTGAAGTACTCGTGTTTCCATGCGACCGAGTCGCCCATGCGGCGCATCTGGCGCGTGATGGTCGAGCCCGACTCTTCCTTCCACTCCCAGATCTTGGAAACGAAGTTTTTGCGGCCCAGGTCGTGGCGCGTCTGGCCTTCACCCTGCAGCTTGCGCTCGACCACCATCTGCGTCGCAATGCCGGCGTGATCGGTGCCGGGAAGCCACAGTGTGTTGTCGCCCTTCATGCGGTGGTAGCGCGTGAGCGAGTCCATGATGGTCTGATTGAAGGCGTGGCCCATGTGCAGCGTGCCCGTCACGTTGGGCGGCGGCAACTGGATGCTGAACGAGGGCTTGGCGGCGTCCAGCGTGGGCTCGTACTGGCCGCTTTGTTCCCACAACGTGCCCCAATGGCGTTCAATGGCCGCAGGCTCGAACGACTTGGACAGGCTATCCAGCCCTGGCGTTTGGAGGAATGCTTTGGCAGCGGGAGATTCAGGAACGGCGGGTGTCGGGGAGGCAGCTTCAGTCATGGGGCAATGAAAAACGGCATCACAGGGATGCCGCCTCGGGTTGGATGTGAAATAGGCGCGAGTTGCCCGATTTTATTCGACTGCGCTGCCTGCTCTGGCTCAACCGTCCTGGCTTGCGGTTGCAATGCAGGCTTGCAGCAGCGCACTGTCACCCAGCTGGTTGGCCATGATCAGGATCAGCCGTGCATTGAGCAGCTCGGAGGCGTCGCGGCTCAGGCCGCTGTGGGCATCAAGCAGGGCTTCGTAAAATGCATCGGCGTCCTGGAAGTTCGGGTTGGTTTTGGCGGAGCCTTCGGTTTTCATGGGGTGTCCTTCCTGAAGTCAATGCAGGCCAAGGGTATTTTTCACGGCAGCGACCAGCTGGCCGTCGACCGCCTCACCGGTGGCAGCCAGGTAGGCGTCGGGTCGCACCAGGGCCCAGGCGTGGCCGAATACACGGCAGGCACCCTGCAGGTGACCGATGCCACGGGCATTGATGTCACGCACATGCTCGAGTGCCTGGGCCCGCTCATCCGGGCCCAGCACCTGCACGCTGCGGACCGGCGCATATTCCGCAAGCTGCCTCAGGCGCTGTATCGCGGCCGCCGACAACTGGCCGAACACCAGCACCAGCAGGTCACCGGCAGCCCACAGCAACAGGTCGTTGACGGTGCCCTCGGCGCCTGGCTGGATGCCGTTTGTGCCGGCCACGCCATGGGCCCATCGGAAGGTGGCGTTTTGCACCGAATGGCCACCACCGGCACCCTCACAAATACTGGAACGCGTGTAGGTGTTGGCCACGGCCATGCGACCGGTGTTGATCAGCGAACGCGCGAACGGGTGCCGCCTGGCCAGGCCGATGGCGGCATTGCGAAAGACGCGTTCCATGTGATCGACTGGCCGCAGGAAGCGCGTGGTCCGGTTGGTCACCCGAACGTTCTCCTGTGCGGCTTCGAGGCGCTCCTCGTTGTAGCTGTCCAGCAATTTCTGGTTGGCGCGGCCGCGCACCACGGCAGCCAGTTTCCAGGCCAGATTGTCGGCGTCGGCCACGCCGGTGTTGCCGCCGCGCGCGCCGAAAGGGCTGACGACCTTGGCGGTGTCGCCCATGAAGAACACGCGGCCGACCCGCAATTGGTCCAGGCACTGGCTGCTGTAGGTGTAGGGGCCGACCCAGACTATCTCAACCTCCACGTCCATGCCGAACTGGCGCTGCAGGCGCTCGCGCACCTGCGTCCTGCTGCTCACCTCGTCGGGGTCGCTATTGGGGGCCAGCTGGTAGTCGATTCGCCAAACGTCGTCGGCCATCAGGTGCTGCCAGACGGCGCGATTTTCATTGAACGGCGCTTCGATCCAGGTGTGGCGCTCCATCGGCGGCGGCCGGGAAAAGCGCACGTCGGCAATGCACCAGCAGTCGTCGCCGCGATGGGTCTGCCCGGTGGCGCCGGCCCACTGGTGGAAGGGCGTTCGGGAACCGCTGGCGTCTATGACGTGATCCGCTTCAATCTGGTAGCTTCCGGCCGGTGTTTCAACCGTGAGCGTGGCGAAGTCGGCATTTTGCGCAAAGGCACTGACACGCGACTTCCAGCGCAACTCGACGTGGCCCAACTCCTGGATGCGCTCGACCAGATAGCCCTCGATGTAAAACTGCTGGATGTTGATGAACGGCGGCTGGCTGGAGAGGTTGAAGTTGCCTTGCTGGCGCAGGTCGAACGAATACACCTCGTCCTTGCCCGCGAAGGTGCGGCCCACGCTCCACTGGGTGCCTTTCTTCCGGATGCGTTCGTAGATGCCAAGCTTGTGAAAGATTTCAAGTGACTTTTGCGTGTAGCAGATGCCGCGGGAGGCGGCCCCCTTGACACCGACGGAATTGTCTTCATCGAGCAGCAGGGCCTTCACGCCCAGACGCGCCAGCGAGCAGGCCAGCGTCAAGCCGGTGATGCCGCCGCCCACAATCACGATGCGGTGGCGTTTGACTTCGCCGGTGCGCAGTTCGGGTGGTTCCACAAAAGGGTATTCGGGCAATGCGTAGCCGGAGCCCGCGGAAAACTCATAACCGGTCGGCAAGCCTTGTGTCTGGGGTTGCGTGGGCGTGGCAGTGCCCGCCTGGGCTTCGCTTGTTTGCGGCATGGTGTGGTCTCCTGCAAGTTATTCAATATTCGGCGGTTGGCGGGTGATGCGCCCAACCCTGATTTTCCATCTGCTGCCAATCTACCATAACGCCACGCAAGCCGGACGCGTCACCAGGTGCAGGCGTGCGCCAGTGCGCACCGGCTTTCCCCCGCATCGCAATATCCCGCGCGCGAGGTGCGCCTTCCGGTTTGATTGAATATGATTATTGACAAAATATTATTCATAGCTTTTATTAATTTTGTACATTGAATAGTGCAATTAGACAGGCGCCTGCATCAGCGCTATGGTATTGCAGTCTTCGGTCATTTTGCTCGAAGCAACAACGATTCTCAATCAATCCACAAAGGAGATTTCCATGGCTGCAATCAAAGGCTCCCGCACGGAAGAAAACCTGAAAGCCGCATTTGCCGGTGAATCACAGGCGAACCGCCGCTATCTGTATTTTGCAAACAAGGCTGACGTGGAAGGCCAGCCTGACGTGGCGGCGCTGTTCCGCTCCACGGCGGAAGGCGAAACCGGTCACGCCCACGGTCACCTCGAGTGGCTTGAGCAGTGTGGCGACCCGGCCACCGGCATGCCGTTTGGCGCTACCCGGCAAAACCTCGCATCTGCCGTGGCAGGTGAAACCCATGAGTACACCGACATGTATCCCGGCATGGCCAAAACCGCCCGCGAAGAAGGCCACGACGAGGTGGCCGACTGGTTTGAAACCCTGGCCAAGGCAGAGCGTTCGCATGCGAACCGCTACACCAAGGCGTTGGCCGAACTGGTCGATTGATTTTTCCCCGCTGCGCCGCAAGGCGCAGCGGGTTCTGGAAAAGATTGCTTGCATCAAGCTTTTTTCCAGAGCCTCCCACCCAAGGGACCTCTGTAAATTCGATTGTCGGGATGCAACGCGGCCATGCGCGCGAGAATCAGATTTACAGAAGTCCCGCAACAAGAGACAGACCATGGCCACCGAAGGCAACCTGCAAGCCCCGACCCGTCACGCGATTGACTGGAAAAATCCCGACTATTACAACGAAGAGGCCTGCCTCCACGAGATGGAGCGCATCTTTGACATTTGCCACGGCTGCCGGCGCTGCGTTGCTCTGTGCGGCGCCTTCCCCACGCTGTTCGACCTGGTCGATGCCAGCAAGTCTGGCGAAGTCGATGGCGTGGACAAGCAGGACTACCGCAAGGTGGTCGATCAGTGCTACCTGTGCGACCTGTGCTACATGACCAAGTGCCCTTATGTGCCGCCGCACCCCTTCAACCTGGATTTCCCGCATACCATGCTGCGCGCCAAGGCCATCAAGTTCAAAAAAGGCGAGGTTGGCCTGGGTGAGCGGTTTTTGGCCTCGACCGATGTGCATGGCCAGTTTGCCGGTATTCCCATCGTGGTTCAGGTTGCCAACGCGGTGAACAAAACCAGGCCGGCGCGCGCCGTAATGGAAAAAGTTCTGGGCGTGGACAAAAACGCCTGGCTGCCCGATCTGGCCACGCATAAATTCCGTTCCAGTGCAATTGAATCGCCGCCGTATCCGGTGAAAGATGGTGAAAAGACACCCGGCAAGGTGGCGATTTTTTCGACCTGCTACATCAACTACAACGAACCCGGAATCGGCCACGACCTGCTCAAGATTCTGAACCACAACGAAGTGCCGTATGTGCTGGTGGAAAAAGAACAATGCTGCGGCATGCCCAAACTGGAACTGGGCGATCTTGATTCGGTGAATTCAGCCAAGGAGGCCAATATTGCGGTGCTGGCCCGGTATGCAAAGGACGGCTTTGCCATCCTGAGCGCGGTGCCCAGCTGCACGCTGATGTTCAAGCAGGAGTTGCCGCTGATGTACCCCGACGACGCCGACGTGCAGCTGGTCAGGGGACACATGTGGGATCCGTTTGAATACCTGATGGCGCGCAAGCGCGACGGACTGCTCAAAGACGAATTTCCAACGCCGTTGGGGAAAATCAGCTACCAGATTCCGTGCCACGGCCGGGTGCAGAACATCGGCAAGAAAACCGAGGAAATGCTCAGGATGGTGCCCGGCACCAGCGTGCAGACGCATGAGCGCTGTTCCGGCCATGCCGGCACGTTCGGCGTGAAAGTGCCGTACCACCAGCAGGCACTGAAAATCGGCAAGCCGCTGTTCAAGGCCATGGCCAGCCACAAGGACGGCGGCCTGCCCGATGTGATCAGCAGCGATTGCCCGCTGGGCGGCCACCACATTGCCCAGGGCTTTGAAGTCAATCAGCTCGGCGCACCACCTCTGCAACACCCGCTGACACTGATACGGACCGCTTACGGGCTGAAGTGAAATTCGCCGAAGCTTCCAACGCAAAGACGCCAAGGCGCAAAGAACGCAAAGTGGATAAAGAGAAAAATTAAAGTTTTCGGTTTTCTTCGCGTTCTTTGCGTGTTTACGCCTTGGCGTTGGAAACCAGATTGTGAGCAAAACCATGCAAATCACCGGAAAAATCACTCCCGACAGCCTGATGACGCTGGAGGCCTACAGCAAGTATCGCAAGGAGCACAAAGCACAGATCATGGCGCACCGCCAGTTGCGCAGCGTGCATCTGGGTGAGCACATCAATGTGCAGTTCGAGAGCGAAACCAGCATTCGCTACCAGATCCAGGAAATGCTGCGCCTGGAAAAAATCTTTGAGGAACAGGCCATTAACCAGGAAATCGAGGCCTACGCGCCGCTGCTGCCTGACGGCAGCAACTGGAAGGCGACCATGATGATCGAGTACCCCGACGTCAACGAACGCAAGCGTGAACTGGCGCGCCTGATCGGTGTTGAAGACCACCTGTTTGTTGAAATCGAGGGCCACGCCCGTGTTTATGCGATTGCCGACGAAGACATGGACCGGGAAAACGACGAGAAAACCTCGGCCGTGCATTTTGTGCGTTTTGAGCTGAGCCCTGTCATGTGCGCCGCGGTCAAGGCCGGCGCCAGCGTCAAGCTGGGCTGCGACCACACTCATTACCCGGCGCATGTCACGATTCCGGCCGATGCGCTGGCGTCACTGGCGGGAGACCTGCGTTAAGCCGCGCGGCGCTTGTCGTACAGTCAGGCCTTTGCCCGGCCTCAAAACTCAAACGCCATGCTGTTTTTACTCTCGCCAGCCAAATCGCTTGACTACGACACGCCACCTCACATCGCAACGCACACCCAGCCATTGTTCAGGCGCCGGTCGGCCGAGCTGATCGACCTGCTCAGGACGAAAGCGCCGCAGCAGATCGGCACGCTGATGAAGCTGTCAGATGCGTTGTCCGGCCTGAATGTGGCCCGCTATCAGGCCTGGTCGGACAAATTCACCGCCAGAAATTCAAAGCAGGCGGTGCTGGCCTTCAACGGCGATGCCTACAAGGGGCTGAACGCCAAAACCCTCAGCGCGGCGCAGCTTGCCTGGGCACAGGGCCATGTATGTATTCTGAGCGGATTGCACGGCGTGTTGCGCCCGCTCGACTGGATGCAGCCTTACCGACTGGAGATGGGCACCGCGCTGCCCACCAGCCACGGCAAGAACCTGTACCAGTTCTGGGGTTCGCAGATTGCCGATTACCTCAATGAGCGAGCGGCGGTTGACACCTCGCCGGTGATCGTGAATCTGGCCAGCGCGGAATATTTCAAGGCGGTCGACCGCAAGGCGCTGAAAGCCCGCGTCGTGACCTGCGTGTTTGAGGAGTACCGGGGCGGGAAGTACCAGGTCATCAGTTTCAGGGCCAAGCGCGCACGTGGCCTGATGCTGCGCCATGCCATCGAATGCAAGCTGGGAACGGTTAGAAAACTTGAAAGCTTTGACCTTGAAGGCTATGCCTTTGACGCCGCCGCGTCAGAGCCCGACCGGAAGGTATTTCGGCGCAATCAGGGCGGTTGACGCCCTGGTGGGTGAGAAGCGCCGCCGCGGGGTCGCGTCCCGGTGGGTTAAAGTTATAAGAGAAAAAGCCATGCAGCCCATATGCTGTAATCAGAGAACGCTATGAAAATACGAGCAAGCAACATTGATATCGAAGTCGAGGACAGCGGCGTGGGACTCGATGCCAGGGGCCAGCCACGGCCCGTGGTGCTGCTCATCATGGGGCTGGGCATGCAGCTCATCGCCTGGCCGCCCGAGATGGTGCAGGGGCTGGTCGACGCAGGCTTTCGTGTTGTACGTTTCGACAACCGCGACGCAGGCTTGAGCCAGGGCTTCGATCACCTTGGCACGCCCGGCCTGCTCTGGACGGGCCTGAAATACCGGCTGGGCTGGCGCATCAGGCCGCCCTACAGCCTGCAGGACATGGCGGCTGACGCGCTCGGGGTGCTCGATGCGCTGCAGATCGGCAAGGCGCACATTGTCGGCGTGAGCATGGGCGGCATGATCGCCCAGCGCCTGGCCCTGACGGCCCCGGCGCGCGTTTTGAGCCTGGCCAGCATCATGAGTTCGAGCGGCGCGCGCGGTCTGCCCGCGGCCAGGCCTGAAGTGACGCGGGTGCTGCTTAGCCGCCCCGCCAACAAAAGCATGCAGGCTGCCATAGACCATTCGGTCAGGCTGTTCAAGGCGATTGGCAGTCCGGGCTTTGCCATCAGCGAGGTGGACTTGCGTGAACGTGTCACCGCGGCCCACCGCCGCAGCTATCGTCCGCGCGGCATTGCGCGCCAGATGGTTGCCATTGTTGCCGACAGCGCGCGCGCCGCCGCGCTGGCCCGAGTCGCCGCGCCGACGCTGGTGGTGCATGGCAAGGCCGATCCGCTGGTGCCGTTTGCGTGCGGCGAAGACACCGCGCGCCGCATTCCAGGCGCCCGGCTGGAGGGGGTTCAAGGCATGGGCCATGATTTGCCGCCCGGCGTGGCGGCGCGATTGCTGGCGTTGCTGATTCCGCACCTCAATGCGAACAATGCCTGAAGGTGGATTGAACATGACCGTCCCTGAACACTCCCAGCTCGGCAAGGTATCAGGCTATGCTGACCAGTACGACGCTTCGCTGCTGTTCCCGTTTCCACGCGCCGCCAAGCGGCTGGAGCTCGGCATCACGGGCGCGCTGCCATTTTTGGGCGCTGACCTGTGGACCGCGTTCGAGCTGAGCTGGCTCAATGTGCGCGGCAAGCCGCAGGTAGCGCTGGCGCATTTCATTGTGCCCTGCGAAACCCCCAACATCATTGAGAGCAAATCCTTCAAGCTCTATGTGAACAGCTTCAGCCAGACCAGTTTTGCGGATGCGTCCGCGGTGCAGGCGTGCCTTCGCGCCGATATCAGTGAAGCGGCCTGGCGCGGCGCGGCGCAGGCCCCGCAAGTGGGCGTGAAAC